>JAJXYI010000520.1 GCA_021780625.1 bacterium
CGCCGCCCTTGGTTCCACGGCCTTTGGCGCAGCTCCGGCCGCTCCCGGCCTGAAGAAGATCGGCATCAGTGATGTGAAGCCCACCCCCGCCATCGTCGCGAAGGCGGAGTCGAACGGCACCCGAAACTCGATCGAGCGCATCGTCCAGGGGCTCGACAGCCAGCTCATCGATCGCGTCCACAGCACGCGCAAGTTCGACGTGATCGCGCGCTCCGACCTGTCGTCGATCCTCAAGGAACACGACTTCACGGGCGGCACATTCAAGGTCAGCGGTGTTGACTACCTGCTCGTGACCTCGATCGACGACTTCCAGGACTACTCCGAGACCCGCCTGTTTCCGGCCATCGGCAAGTCGGCCAGCTGGCGCATCATCCGCCTTTCGGCGGTCGGCAAGATCTACGAGACGGCCACGGGCCGCCTGCTGGAGTCGGCCAATTTTCCCCTCGAGATTCGCGACCAGGAGGAGAACGCGTCCAATGACAGGAAGAACGGCGAACTCAGCGACCGCCTGCTCGAGGACATCACCAACCAGATGGCCGACAAGATCGCCAATCGGGTCGTGGACGTCATTTATCCGGCCCGCGTGATCGCCAAGATGGACAAGCAGGTGACGATCAACCGCGGCGACGGCACCGACATCGCGGTGGGCCAGGTGTGGAACGTCTATGCGCTGGGCCAGGAGCTGGTCGACCCCGACACGGGAGCGTCTCTCGGACGCGAGGAGCTTCGCGTGGGCCAGGTTCGTATCCGTCGCATCACTCCAAAATTCTCGGTGGCCGACATTCTTGAGGATACGGGGATCGACATGAACGCGATCCTTCGTCCTGCACCGGCGCCCTCATCGGCGCCCGCGCAGTAAGGGGCCGTCCTCCAGCTTCCTTCACCGGCCCATGTCCTTGCCGTCCTCCCGAAGCCCACGGCT
The DNA here is from genome assembly GCA_021780625.1 of bacterium. Next base: position 923 of record JAJXYI010000520.1, read on the forward strand.
GTTCCGCGGGTCCGTGCTCTGTGCGATTGCCGCCGGGGCGCTCCTGCTTGCCGGGTGCCAGACCTACACGCAGCAGTCCGCAGGCTTCGCCGAGGCCTGGCGCAGCGGTCGGCTGCAATCCGCCGTTGACGCCGCTTCCGCGAAGGCGGCCGGCGCCGAGGGTGGCAAGGATGCCGTGGTCTGGGATCTCGAGCTGGGTTCCGCCCTGCGCACCTCGGCCCTTGCCGCGGGCCAGCAGCCCGTGGCAGCCGACGCGGCGACCACGATGGGCGGAGGGCAGGGGGACCCCGCGCCCGCGATTCCGCCGGTCGAGGTCAGCCGCCTGAAAGGCAGCCAGGAGGCGTTTGGAAATGCCGAGTCGCGGATCCAGCACTACGACGAACTGGCGAAGGTCCGCGTCGGTTCGCAGACGGCCGCCATGCTGACGAACCTGGCCAACCTGCCGTATGAAGGGCATGGGTACGACCGGGTGATGCTCCACACGTATTCGGCGCTGAACTGGCTCCAGCTCGGCGACTACGACCGGGCGCGGGTCGAGCTCAACCGCGGGCTCCAGAGCCAGCGCGACCTCGTGGCGCGAAACAGCCGCCGCATCCTCCAGACCCAGGCGGAGGCACGCAAGGCCCGCGAGGGTGCGCTCGCGGTGAACGGCCAGCCCGCGCCGTACGACGTGGGCCGCGCCGAACAGGATCCCCAGCTGCAGTCCCAGATCTCGCAGATCGAGTCCGGCCTCGCGGCCCGGATGAAGGGCTACGGCCCCTACGTGAATCCCTTTTCGGTCTTTCTCGACGGCCTCTTTTTCACGGTCCGGGCGGACGGCCCCTCCGACATGGAGCGTGCCCGCCTGTCGATGGAGCGGGCCGCCGGCATGAATCCCGACAACAGCTACCTCCGTGCGGACCTGCGCGTGGCGGAGAACCTCCCCACCGGTGCGAGCGACGACGGCACGACGTACGTGGTCTTCGAAACCGGGTCGGCCCCGTCCCTCGACGAGCTGCGGATCGACGTGCCGACCTTCGCATTCACCAACCGGGTCGCCTACGTCGGAGCAGCGCTGCCGGTCCTGCATTTCCATGACACCTACCTCCCAGCCGTGACGGTCGAGGCGGGCGGGCGCGGCTATCGGACGGAGCTGGTGTGCAGCATGGACAGCGTGGTCGCCCAGGATTACCGGGACGACTTCAGGTCGGTCCTGGTGAAGACCCTGATCTCGACGGGCATCAAGGCTGCCGCGAGCGCGGCTATCCAGAACCAGTTCAAGGATCAGGGTCAGGCTGCGCAGCTGCTCACCGGCCTGCTCACCGGCATCACGAGCTATGCGACGACCGTCGCGGACACCCGCTCCTGGACGGCCCTGCCGAAGGAATTTCAATACTGCCGGTTCCCCACACCGCCCGACGGGCTCGTGACCGTCGACGCCGGAAACGCCAAATATGTGGTGAAACTTCGCCCGGGCCGCGTAAATCTGCTCTATGTGCGGAGCATAGCCCCGGGTCTTCCGGTCTACCTTTCGCAAACCGTACTAAAATGAAAGCCACCCTCCTAGCCGCCCTTGCGGTCCTCGGACTCGCCGGATGCCAGAGCGTCAACACCGTTGAGCGCGCCGTTCCCCAGGCGACGCCGCACTACGTCTCCGACAAACGAATCATCACCGACTCCACGCTGGCCGCCTCGCTGCGCATCCTGAATGTCAGCCAGGTCCACGTCAGCTCGGACCTCCTCAAGATCCAGGTTCAGTTGGAAAACCTGAAGAGTCGCACCATGAATTTCCGCTATCGCGTCGAATGGTACGACAAGAGCGGCATCCTGATCGACTCGCCCACGGACCTCTGGAAACCGATCACGCTCCAGGGGCGCGAGACCTCCGCGATCACCGCGGTCGCCACCACCCCGAACGCGGCTGACTTCGTGGTCAAGTTCCAGGAAGTCCGCTGATCCGCAGACACCCACCTTTTAAATCCTCAGGCCATCATGAAACTCACCTCAAGCATCCTCGTCCTTTCGGCGCTCGTTCCCGCCGGCCTGTTCCTGGCCGGTTGCGAGACGACGGTCCGACCGGTTGACCCCCGGGCCAACCAAGTGATCAACGCCAGCCAGATCAGCCCGCAGGAGTGGGCGCAGGCGGCGGACAAGCTCATCAACAACCTGCTCTCCTCGAATGTGCTCGACCGCGCGCCCGAGAAGCCCGCGATCCTCGGCATCTCGCGCATCGTCAACAATACGCAGCAGCAGGTCGACACCGACGAGCTGACGAAGAAGATTCGCGTCGCGCTCAACAACACCGGCAAGGTGCTCACGACCACGACGGTGGGCCTTGGCGGCAAGGTTGAGGATCCGCTCGCCCAGCAGGCCGAGCAGTACAATCAATTCATGGCCGGCCAGAAACAGGTCACCCGCATGCCCGACTACACGCTCTCGGGCAAGCTGCTCGAGGACCGCATCAGCCAGGGCAACAACACTCAGATCACCTACACGTTCCAGCTCTCGCTCACGGACGTGCGCACCGGACTCGCCGTGTGGGAGTCGGAGCAGCAGATCTCGAAGGTCGCCCACCGCGACACGCTCGGCTGGTAAGCGTCCCGTCGACGAAGCCGACTTTGGAACCGCCGGCCCTCGTGGGTCGGCGGTTCTTTTTTTCCCCGGAGCGGCCCACGCGGCGGCTCGTGGGAGAACAAAAAAGGCGGAACCGCGGTTCCGCCTCTCATTGAACAAGGGCCGTTGCCCGGATCAC
>JAJXYI010000268.1 GCA_021780625.1 bacterium
CAACATGACGATGGAGGGCCTGAAGAACCTGTTCGCGGCGGAGTGCTCGATCGAGCGGGCGTTCGTGCCCCGGTACGGGAGCCCGGTGTGGACGCTGACGTGGTTCCTGAACAGCTATGCCGCGGGCCTGCCCGAGGAGACGCGGCGGCGGTTCCTGGACATGCGCGTCTCGGACCTGATGGCGCCGGCGGCGGCGTACCTGAATGAGCCTTGGGTGAGCCAGCTGGCGGAGGCCCGGCAGGTCGAGCTGGCCTGCGCCAACTCCGTCGTCGCACGGAAGCGCTGAACGGGGAATCAGGCGCCCGCGTCCTCGTTGGCCATGTCCGAGGCGGTCCGGCTCAGGTACATGAAGAGGTCGAGCTCGGTGCGTGTGACGTGCATGGCGCGCACGACGGCGCGCTGGGCATCGTCGAGGGGGCCGGTCGACGAGTTATAATCGGCGGGGTTGGTGCCGCGCAGGAAGGTCCGGTGGAGGTCGACCAGTTGCCGGATTCGCGCCGCCTGGCTGCGTTCGAAGGCCTGGATTTTGTCGGGTGGCAGGGAGGCTGCGCGACGGGCGGTCTCGGCGTGGATGTAACTCCGCACCAGGCTGTCGAAGCGAATCAGCCGTTCGGATACCTGTTCCCGGAGCAGCCGGTCGCCGCGTGCGGCCAGTTGTGGATACGCGTAGGGATCGAAGCCCTCGGCGCGAAGCCGGTCGACGACGTCGCGCCAAGCGCGCACGGTCGGCGAGGGGTCGGTCGGCGGCCTGCGGTATTCGACATGGTAGTCGGCTGCGACGGGCTGTTCACGGCGGATACGGAGCAGGAGCGCCTGCGCGCTCGAGATCGATCTGACGCTCGCGTCGAGCTCGCGCTCGATCGGCGCGACGACGACCTCGGCAAATTCCGGTTGTGCGATCAGGCGTGCGAGCGCCTCGCCGGCCTGCCTGGCCTGTCGCTGCTGGGGCAATACGCCCAGGAGCCCCAGGTACTTGTGGCCCGCGAGGGTTCCCAGCGTGGCGATTGCGGCGACCAGGGCGGCGAGGAGGAGGGGACGGCGCCAGAGCCGGCCCAGAAGACTTCGCCGATGATAGATCTTTTCAGACGCCTTGAATGGACTGGCGTTGGATGGAGTACTCATTGGCTGCGCCGTCGAAATTAGAGGGGGTGCACGAAATTCGCAAGTGCGTCCTGATTGGCCGTTTCGGCGGGCCGCCCAAGCCGGCGGAGCATCGCCTCGACGAGGCCGGCGGGAGCGGCGGACGGCACGGAACCGGCTCTGTCTGCCGCATTGACACGGGCCGTTCGGCTCACGCACAGTCACCTTTTTACCACGTTCCCGGCCCAGTTTCCGCCACCCGCCCACACATGTCGCAAGTCATCGCCGTAATCGATTTCGGGTCACAGTACACTCAGGTCATTGCCCGTCGCATCCGTGAGTGCCAGGTTTACTCGAAGATATACCATCACTCGACCACGGCTGAGCAGCTCAAGGCTGACGGGGTGATCGGTGTGATTTTCTCGGGCGGCCCGAGTTCGGTGTTTGCTAAGGGGGCGCCCCGGCCGGATCCGGCGGTGTTCGAGCTGGGCGTGCCGATCCTCGGCATCTGCTACGGCATCCAGCTGATGGGCCACCTGCTTGGGGGAAAGGTCTCCCGGAGCACGCATCGCGAGTATGGCCACGGCAACCTGAAGGTCGTCCGCGCGGGCCGACTCTTCTCGGGGCTGCCGAAGAGCCTTCGGGTCTGGAACTCGCACGGCGACCGGCTTATTGCCCTGCCACCGGGCTTCCGCGCGATCGGCACGACGGAAAACTCGGAGTTTGCCGCGGTCGAGGATCCGAAGCGCAATTTCTACGGCATTCAGTTTCACCCGGAAGTGTTTCACTCCGAGCGCGGCGTCGAGGTCATCAAGAACTTCCTGGTCGGCGTCTGCGGCGCGAAGCAGGACTGGACGACGAAGGACTTCATCCAGCACGCGGTGGAGAACATCCGTGCCACGGTCGGAAAATCGCGTGTGATCCTCGGGCTGTCGGGCGGTGTCGACTCGTCGGTCGCGGCCGCGCTGATCCACAAGGCTATCGGCCGCCAGCTGACCTGCGTCTTTGTCGACAACGGCCTCCTTCGCAAAGGCGAGCGCGACTACGTCGAGAAGCTCTATGCGCGCCACTTCCACATCGACCTGCGAGTTGTGGACGCCTCGAAACTCTTCCTCCGTCGCTTGAAGGGCGTCGCGGATCCTGAGCACAAGCGCAAGATCATCGGCAACACCTTTGTCGAGGTCTTCGAGAAGTCGCTAAAATCCATCGGCCACGCCGACTTCCTCGGCCAGGGCACGCTTTATCCGGACGTCATTGAGAGCGTCGCGATCGGAAACAATCCCGCCGCGCTGATCAAGTCGCACCACAACGTGGGCGGCCTGCCCGAGCGCATGAAGCTGAAGCTGCTCGAGCCGCTGCGCGAGTTGTTCAAGGACGAGGTGCGCCGCGTGGGTACCGCGCTTGGCCTGCCCAAGGAAGTCGTCTGGCGCCAGCCGTTCCCGGGTCCCGGCCTGGGGGTGCGGGTGCTCGGGGCGATTTCGGCGGACCAGCTCGGGATTCTCCGCGAGGCGGACGCCATTCTCCAGGAGGAGATGATGGCTAGCGACTGGTACTACAAAGTGTGGCAGTCGTTCTGCGTCTTCCTTCCGGTCAAATCGGTGGGCGTCATCGGCGACGAGCGCAACTACTCGTATGTCATCGCCCTGCGCGTGGTCGAGAGCATCGACGCGATGACTGCCGACTGGACCCGGCTGCCCTACGACCTGCTTCAGAAAATCTCCGGCCGCATCACCAACGAGGTTCGCGGCGTCTCGCGCGTCGTCCTGGACATCAGCTCCAAGCCGCCCGCGACGATCGAGTGGGAGTGATTCCGGTCGTCGGACCGGCTCGCGGCAACGCGGCCAGCGCGTGAGTTTTGGAAGTCATTGCGGGGTAGTCTCAAGGAAACTCCGCTGTGCGGACCTCGCGCGGTTGTGCCGGGTCGACAGGAACCTGCTTTTGCCGTTGCGGTCGCCGAAGCTTTCTCGCTAACCGTAGTGTAAGCCATGCGATTCAAACTCCTTTGCGTCCTTATCGCCGCCGCTGTCATGGGTGTTCCGAGCTTGGCCAGGGCGGAGGCGACGCCCTTCGATCTCGCGATCATCGCAAAGGCGCGGGCCTATGTGGGGCCGGAGGCCACGCTCAACTCCATCCGCACGATCCATTTCACGGGCCATCTCACGACGGACGACGGGGCCAAGGCTGCGCTGGACATCATGTTCAAGAAACCCTGCTGCCAGCGCGTGGTGACGACCGGCGACAAGCAGATCGAGGTGACCGCGCTCGATGACTACGATGCGTGGCAGCGCATCTCCGACGCGAAGGATCTTCGCCACAAGACCCTGGCGATCCTGGGCAAGGACAAGATCCTCCGCCTGCGGGCCAACACGTTCGAGAACCTGTATTTCTTCCGCGGAGTCACCGACCCCGAGGACATCGACGACCTGGGCCGCACGACGATCGACGGGCGCGAGGCCGTGAAGTTGCGGTTCAACTACGATCCGGGGATCTACTTCGTCCGTTATTTTGATGTCGAAACCGGCAAACTGCTGCGCACCGAGACCGCCTTTGGCGACGTGATCGTGGAGGAAGGC
>JAJXYI010000431.1 GCA_021780625.1 bacterium
AACGAGCCGCGGCTCCGCACTCCATAGCGAACCCTCCGGCAGTCTCTTTTGGAGTTCGGAATCTCGATACCGCTTTACCGCACGAGCCTCGGCTCGGGCTCGGAGGTTTCGGATTCCGAAACCTCCTCAGCGGGCGGCGCGACGCGGTCCGTGTTCCCCCCAGGCGCGAGTCGAGACTCGCGTCCGAAAGCGGAATCGAGATTCCGCACTCCATATCGATCGGAAATTCACGGAGGACAAAGGTCGGCATCCGCACGCTGCGTCCGATCCCATTCGAACCACGCGCATGATTGAGCCGCGACCGAAGGGCGGGACGTCGAGTCGTCCCGTCCAAAGCGGAGCCCCTGTTCGACAGGCTCAGGGCCTTCGGGAGGCTCCGCACCCGCACTCGTCCACCCTTCACTCCGAATCGCCGAGGACGACGGTCTGGTTGGCGCCGCGGTCGGAGACCGGCCAGCGCAGGCGGTGCGAGCCGGCGAGGGCGTCGATGTGGTATTCAGAGGCCGGATGCGCGGCGGGGAATGGGGAGTGACTCCGAATGCGGGGGGATGGTGACGGATTCCGGCGCGATTCAATGTACGGCGCCATGCGAACGTTATGCCATGGCCTGGTCGATTGTTGGACCGGCGGGCACGCTTGTCATTGCGGGCGGCGCGGGGCATTCCGTGGGACATGGGCAAGATCCTGGTTCTCTTTCACTCCAAGAGCGGAAACACGGCGAAGATGGCGGCCGAAGTGGCCGAGGGCGCGCGGCGCATCGAGGGCACGGAGGTGCGGCTCAAAAGCGTCGCCGAGGCGGGAGCCGAGGACGTGCAGTGGTGCGACGGCATCGCGCTGGGGTCGCCCACGAACATGGGAACGGTCGCCTGGGAGATGAAGCAGTTTTGGGACACCAAGATGCCGGACAGCTGGGGCAAGATCGACGGCAAGTTCGGCTGTGCGTTCAGCTCAGAGGGCGGCTGGGGAGGCGGCGCGGAGCTGACGTGTCAGTCGCTGCAGACGATCCTGATGAACTTCGGCTTCCTGGTCTTCGGACTGACCGACTACGTGGCGCACCAGTTCACGCTGCACTACGGCGCGACGATCGCGGGCGAGCCGCGTCAGGAGCGGGAGATCGAGGCCTGCCGGCGGCTGGGTCAGCGCCTCGCGGAGTGGGTGGCGGTGTACGCGGATGGGCGAAAGGCGGAGCATCCGCTGACCTCCGGCCGGAAGCGGTTTCCGTGGTGAGGGAGAAGCGAGGGGCGAGGCAACTGGCAGAATTTAGGAGCTAGAATTTAGGAGTTAGGAGGTAGGAGTCAGAAGTTGGGAGTTGGGCGCAGTGAGCGCGTGCGGGGCTGGTTCGTTTTGGGGGCGGGAAATCGCCTGAGGCCCTGAGCAGGCGAATGGGGGGCGCGTTCCGGTCCGTTCCCGGAGGGCGCGAGTCGAGACTCGCGTCCGAAGGCGGAATCGAGATTCCGCACTCAAAAACCGGAAAAGCCCGCGTACGCTGGACATGTTGAGTGCGGAGCCTCGGCTCCGTCCCGCGACTGCGGGAACGGGACGTCTCGACGTCCCGCCGTCAGTACGTTGCCCGGCTACCGGGCATGGCCCCTCCTGTGGCCGGCATTCGCTGGCGCAAGTCGTCCGCAGGACGGCAGGGCGCGAGTCGAGACTCGCGTCCGAAGGCGGAATCGAGATTCCGCACTCAAAAATCGGAAGAGCTCGCGAGCCGCTGGACATGTTGAGTGCGGAGCCTCGGCTCCGTCCCGCGACTGCGGGAACGGGACGTCTCGACGTTCCACCTCCGGTCGATGTTCAGCGACAACCCATGTCCGCACTGCCCCCCGTCGCACACTTCACGTCCCCGTTTCCCTGCTGTCCCTGCACACCGAGAACGCTTGCGCTTCGTTCCTGTTCCCTCTGTCTCTGTCACTCCCTTAACAACCCAGGATGAATGCTCCTCGGACGAAGATTCCCGGTGTCGTGGTGTTCGGGTTGATCCTGGCGATCGCCCTGGACACGCTCGTGCACGTCGTCTGGAAGCTCGCGGTGGACGGTATCCCGGCGGATGCATCGACGATGGCGACGGTCGAGGGCACGCTGCGCAGTCCGTTCTTCTATGTGGCGATGCTCGCGTTCGCGGCGCAATTCTACAACTGGATGCGCGTGCTGGGGTCGACGGACCTGAGCTTCGCGCAACCGATCACGGCGCTGAGCTATGTCTCGGTGCTGTCGGTGTCGGGGGTCTTTCTCCACGAGGACATCACGTTCAACAAACTCGCGGGCGCGGCGCTGATCCTCGTCGGCGTGGCGTTCATCAGCCGCACGCCGCACTCAACCCAAGGCGTTGGCCGGACCGGGGCCGGCGCGACGGCGGGAGGGAGCGAGCGGTCATGAGCGTCAAGGTTGTCGGACTTCTCCTGCTGCTCGCGGCGGTGACGGTCGAGAGTGTTGCGCAGATGGCGCTCAAGGTAGGCTCGGCGGGCGGGCCCGGGATACTCGCCCTGCCCTTCCGGCACTATGCGAACCGTTTTCGCGTGACGGCTTCGGGGGTCGCCTGGACCGCGCTGGGTGTGGCGCTGTACGCGGTGGAGATCCTGCTCTACACGCTGGCGCTCCACCACCTCGACGTGAGCGTCGCGTTTCCGGTGGGCAGCCTGTGCTTCGTGGGCGTTGCGCTGCTCTCGCGCGTGTTTCTCGGCGAACGCCTGGGCCGGGCGCGCTGGATCGGGGTGCTGTTCATCCTCGTCGGCACGATCGTGATCACGCTATGACGCCCTCCCCTGTCACGATCACCTTCCGCGCGCGCGCGGCGGAGATCCCGCCGGAGCTTTGGGCTGCTTGTTTCGGAGCGCCACTCGAGGGACGCTTCTGGTACGAGACGCTCGAGGCGAGCGGACTCGAGGATCAATTCCGGTTCCTGTATGCTATGATCGAGCGCGACGGTGCGCCGGTGGGGATCGCGCCGTGTTTCGTGCACGACGTGCCGATCGCGCTGGTGGCGCCCGACGCGGTGGCGGCGGTGTTGAAGGTCCTGTCGCGGGTGATCCCGCGCGTCGGATATCAACGCACCCTGTTCGTGGGATCGCCGTGTTCGGACGAGGGAACAGTCGGGTTGTTCCCCGGGGTGACGCTTGCCGAGGTGATCGAGCCGCTGGCGCGGGCGATCCGGGAGAAGGCGCGCGAACTGCGGGCGCCGATGGTGGTGTTCAAGGATTTCGCGGAAGGCGACCTCGAGGCGCTGCGCAGGCTCGGGCCGGCGGAGGGATTTTTCGAGATGCCGAGCTACCCCGGCACGGTCGTCGCACTTCCGCCGCCGGACCGCGAGGCGTATATGCGGAGCCTGGGGCACACGCAGCGTCACAACCTGCTCAAGAAACTCCGACGCTCGCGCGAGTTGCTGGAGCTGACGACGACCGTGGTGGAGCGACCTGGAGACGCGGAGCTCGCGGAGATCTTCGGACTGTTCATGCAGACCTACGAGCGGGGCAAGACGAAGTTCGAGCGGCTGGACCTGCGGTTCTTCGAACAGGTGCGCGAGAAGCCGGAGGCGCGGTTCATCCTGCAGCGCGACGCGAAGACGGGGGCGCTGGTGACGTTCATGCTGGTCTTCCACCTGGGCGGGCGGGTCATCAACAAATTCATCGGCATCGACTATGCGCGGGCGGGGA
>JAJXYI010000183.1 GCA_021780625.1 bacterium
CCCCTCACCGAGGACACGCACTACATGGTCGACGAAGCCGCCTTCGAGAAGATGAAGAAGGGGGTGCGCATCTTCAACTGCGCCCGCGGTGGCATCATCAAGGAGTCCGCACTCCTCGCCGCGCTCAAGTCGGGCAAGGTTGCGGCCGCCGGCCTCGACGTCTATGAGGACGAGCCTCTCGCGGTGGACCACGAGTTTCGCAAGCTGCCCAACGTCGTGCTGACGCCCCACCTCGGTGCCTCCACGGCGGAAGCCCAGGACGCGGTCGGCGTCGAAGTCGCCGAGCAGATCGCCGACGTGCTCGCCGGCGGCGTGATCCGCAACGCGGTCAACATGCCGTCGATCGACGCGGCCACCCTGAAGGTGCTCAATCCCTACCTCGATCTGGGCGCCAAGCTCGGCACCCTCGTCCAGCAGATCTCGCCGGCCCAGATCGCCCAGCTTCGCATCACGTACTGGGGCAAGGTCACCGAGCTCGATGCCAACAGCATCACGCGCTCCATCCAGCGCGGCTACCTCCGCCGAATCAGCGGCGACGAGGTCAACTTCGTCAACGCTCCCGTCATCCTGAAGCGCCTCGGCATCGCGTTCGAGGTGATCAAGTCGAACGGCGAGTGCGACTACTCTGAGATGATCCAGGTCGACGCGGTGACGCCCGAGGGGGTCACCTATGGTGCGGCCGGCACGCTCACCGGCAAGGGCGCCAATCCGCGCGTGGTGCTGATCAACGGCCGCGACGTGGATGTCGCCGCCGAGGGCAAGCTGCTCGTGCTGGAGAACGTCGACCAGCCGGGCATGGTGGGCACCGTGGGTAACATCCTGGGCAAGGCCGCCGTGAACATCGCCGACATGTCCCTCAGCCGTCTGTCGCCGGGCAGCACCGCCTACATGGTCGTGCGCGTCGACACCGAGCCGAGCGCCGCCGCACGTCAGGAAATCAAGGGCAACCCGGCCATCAAGATGGCCAAGTTCGTCCAATTCTGATCCGTGCTGGTCCCGCTGCTCATCGTCGTCCTTGTGGGCTACCTTCTGGGAGCCGCTCCCTGCGGTTACCTCGTAGCCAGGGCCCACGGGGTCGATATCTTCAAGGTGGGCAGCAAGAATCCGGGCGCGACCAACGTGCTTCGTCAACTTGGCCGCGGACCGGGGTACCTGGTCTTCGGCCTGGACGCAGCAAAGGGCGCCCTGGCGACGGGCCTGCCCTGGCTGCTCGTGGCGGGCGGTTTGCTCCACAAAGAGTCCGCCGTGGGCTTCGGCCTGGTCGGGATCTTTTCGGCGCTGATCGGACACAGCTTTTCCTGCTTCACCGGGTTTCGGGGCGGCAAGGGCGTGGCCACCGCCACCGGGGGACTGCTTGTGCTGATGCCCATCGCAATCCTGATGGGCGCGGCGATCTGGTATGCCACCTTCCTGATCTTCCGCTACGTCTCGCTGGCGTCGATACTCGCCGCGGTTTCGGTGCCGGCATCGGCCTATTTCACGGGCAAGCCCGGCTTTCTCATCGCCGTGGTGTCGGTGATCGCCGCGATCGTCGTCGTTCGCCATCGCGCCAACATCGTCCGGCTCGTCAACGGGACGGAGAACCGGTTCGCGCGGAAGGCGTCGGGCCCCCGGTGAGGTCCGGTGCCGCGGGCGCGTCCTCCCATTTCCTATGAGTTCACCTCGTGTCATTCGCATCGGCTTCTGCGGCCTGGGCACGGTCGGCCAGGGTGTCTGGAAACACCTTTCGGCCAATCACGCCCAGCTCGAGTCGCGGCTCGGAGTTCGCTTCGAACTGCATCGTGTCGCCGTGCGTAACACGACGCGGTCGCGCGAGGTCGCGCTTCCCCCGGAGAAGCTCACCGACAACGCGCTGTCCGTCGCCACCGATCCGAAGGTCGACATCGTCTGCGAGCTGATGGGCGGCACGGGAATCGCGCGCGAAGTCACGCTCGCAGCCCTCGCTGCCGGCAAGGTGGTGGTCTCAGCGAACAAGGCCCTGCTCTGCGACCACGGCGCGGAGATCTTCGCCGCCGCCCGCAAGTACGGCGGACACTTCTTCTTCGAGGCCTCCGTCGCCGGCGGCATTCCCATCATCAAGGCCCTCCGCGAGGGCCTCGTCGCCAACCGCTTCCGGCTGATCTACGGAATCCTCAACGGCACCTGCAACTACATCCTCACGCGCATGGCCGACGAGGGCGCGAGCTACGCCACGATCCTCGCTGATGCGAAGCGCCTGGGGTACGCCGAGGCCGACGAGGCGCTTGACGTGCAGGGCTGGGACACCGCCCACAAGGCCTCCATCCTCGCCTTCCTCGCGCACGGCGTCTGGGTGAAACCCGACCAGATGGTCGTCGACGGCATCACCCGCCTCACTCAGGCCGACCTGCGCACCGCCGACCAGCTCGGCTACCGCATCAAACTGCTGGCCGTGATCGCCCGCGATTTCGACTCCAACGAGCTGAGCGTCCGCGTGCATCCGACCCTCGTGCCGAAATCGCGTGTGCTCGCCAACGTGAACGGTGTGTTCAACGGCATTTCCGTGACCGGCGACGTGGTGGGCACCACGACCTACATCGGCCGCGGCGCCGGTCAGGACGCCACCGCCAGCGCGGTCATCTCCGACATCGCCGATGCCGTCACCCTCCTGACCACAGGCAAGGTCGTCGCCACGGGCGAGGCCGATGCGGCTGTGCACCGCGAAGGGGAGAACGAGCTCAAGCTCGCCCCCCTCGGACACGTCCGAAGCCGCTATTACCTTCGTCTCACCGTGCAGGATGAACCGGGTGTCCTCGCCCAGGTTGCCTCCGTCACGGCCCGCAACCGCGTCAGCATCGCGAGCGTGCTTCAGACCGCCTCCGAGCGCTCGGACGCCGCCTCGCTCATCCTGACCACCCACGACAGCGACGAGCGCGCGCTCCACCACACCATCGCGGAATTCGCCCAGCTCGGGTGCGTTCTCGAAGCGCCGCTGCTCCTGCGCATCGGCGATTTCTCGGACTGACCGGTCTCCCGCGGCGGACCGTCGGCGAGCATAAATCTTGCCCGGACCGCACCCATTCGCAACGTACACGTTTTTACCTCCATGGCTCTCATCGTACAGAAATACGGCGGCACCTCCGTCGGTGACGTCGAACGCATCAAGAAGGTCGCCGAACGCATCAAGGCCGTCCGCGACGAAGGCAATCAACTCGTCGTCGTCGTGTCCGCCCGCGCAGGCGTCACGAACGAGCTCATCGCCCGCGCCGAGGCCGTCTGCGCGCAGCCGAGCGAGCGCGAGATGGACCAGCTCCTCTCGATTGGCGAACAGGAGACCATTGCGCTGACCGCGATGGCGCTGCACGGCATCGGCGTCAAGGCCGTGAGCTACACGGGCGCCCAGGCCGGCATCTTCACGGACAAGGCCCACACGAAGGCGCGTATCCAGACGATCAATGCCGAGGCGCTCATCCGCGACCTCAAGGACGGCAACGTCATCATCGTCGCCGGTTTCCAGGGCATCAACGCGGACGGCCGCACGACGACCCTTGGGCGCGGGGGCTCCGACCTCACCGCGATCGCGCTTGCGGGAGCCATCAAAGCCGACATCTGCGAGATCTACACCGACGTCGACGGCGTCTACACGGCCGATCCGCGCGTGGTGAAAAAGGCCCGCAAG
>JAJXYI010000010.1 GCA_021780625.1 bacterium
GCCGGCGCGACCACCCTGCGCCACCTTGCCTGCGTGCTGTCGCCTTGGCGCATGCCCGGCGCCTCGGCCTCGGGTTTCCTGCGCCAGGTCCAGGACGTCACCACACAGCGCCGCACCGCCGCAGAAAACCAGCGGCTCGCACTGGTCGCACAACAGACCGCGAGCCTCGTGGTCATCACCGATTCGGAGCGTCGCATCATCTGGGTGAATGCCGCTTTCGAGCGCCTGACTGGATACACCCTCGCAGAGGTCGCGGGACGGCATCCGGGCGATTTGCTCCAGGGACCGGAGACCGATGCCAACGCCGTGGCGGCTATTCGCGAGGGCCTCGTGGCGAACAGGCCCGTGCGGGCTGAACTGGTGAACTATTCGAAGACGGGCGAGCGCTACTGGGTGGACATGAACATCCAACCCATCTTCGACGGCGAGGGTCGCGTGTCGCAGTACATCGCGATCGAGACGGATATCTCCGCGAAGAAGCTGCTGGAGCAGGACCTCATCCGCGCCCGCGAGTCAGCCGTCGCGGCCAACCGGGCGAAGAGCGCCTTCCTCGCGAGCATGTCTCACGAGATCCGCACGCCCCTCAACGCGATCCTCGGATTCTCCCAGCTGCTCCGGCGCGGAAGCCTGTCGCAGCAGCAGCTCGACCACCTGGGAATCATCACCCGAAGCGGCGAGCACCTGCTGTCGGTCCTCAATGGCATCATCGAGTTGTCCCGGATCGAGGCGGGCCGGCTGACCCTGAATCCGGAGCGTTGCTCCCTGCCGGACCTGGTGGACGACGTCACGCGCCTGCTCAGGCTGAAGGCGGCGGAGAAACGCCTGGAGTTCTCCGTCGAGGGAGCGCGGACCCTGCCGCGGGCGGTCTTGGCCGACGCGGCGAAGCTGCGGCAGCTGCTGATCAACCTGCTCGGCAATGCGATCAAGTTCACGACCCGTGGGCGAGTCTCGCTGCGGCTCTCGGCTGCAATGAACGGGCCGGGGCTGAGCCGTCTTGATATCGAGGTTTTGGATACCGGTCCTGGCATCGCGCCCGAGGAGATGACGCTGCTCTTCCGGCATTTCAGCCAGACGAAGCTGGGACGGAGCTCCGGATCGGGGTCGGGGCTGGGTCTGGCAATCAGCCGCGAGTTTGCACGCCTGATGGGTGGCGACATCACCGCCGAGAGCCGTCCCGGCGAGGGATCGGTCTTCCGGGCGCATGTGATGTTGGAGGTCTGCGCGGACTCTGCTCCTACCGTGGAGCCCGGCCATTGCCGGATCCTGCACCTCGAGCCCGGGCAGCCAGGTTGCCGCGTCCTGGTCGTCGACGGGCATGCAGACGGACTCCTCCTGTTGGAGCGCATGCTCGGACCGCTTGGATTCGACGTCCGCACCGCCGCCGACGGCGACCTCGCGGCCGCGATCGCAGCCGGCTGGCAACCGGCGGTCGTCCTCCTGGATTTTCGTCTGGTACAAACCGCCCCCAACCTCGTCCCTTCAATTCGGGGCTCAAATCCAGCGGCTCCGACGAAGATCCTGGCGCTCGGCTCGAGCGGCCTTGCGGAGGACCGGGACGCCGCGCTCGCCTCGGGAGCAGACCGGTTTCTCGCGAAACCGATCCTCGAGCACGAGCTGCTCGAGGCCGTCGGCGAACTTGCCGGCGTGCGCTACGTGCGTTCCGATGCAGCGGCCACCGAGGCCAATTCCGAGACCAGGGCCGAGTCCGACATCCCGAACCTTTCGCGCCTCCCGCCGGAGCTTTTGGAACGGCTCCGCGCAGCCACGCTTCGCGCCGACCTCGGCCTGATCACCGAGATCCTCGACGAGGCCGATCGGACCGACCCCGTTGCCGCAGCCAGGTTGCGGGCGCTCGCGGACCGTTTCGACTACGAATCGATTCTCTCCCTCCTGGCGAACCCCCAACGCACATGAACGACGCATCCCCCAGCATCCTGATCGTGGACGACACCCCGGCTAATCTTCAGCTGCTGGCCGGCCTGCTCAAGGAACGGGGCTATCGCCCGAGACCGGTCCCCAGCGGAAAACTCGCCCTCCAGGCGGCGCTCGCCGAGCCGCCCGATCTCGTGCTGCTCGACATCAACATGCCCGAGATGAACGGCTACCAGGTCTGCGAGCGGTTCAAGGGCAGCGAGCGCCTGCGCGACATTCCCATCCTCTTCCTCAGCGCGCTGACGGAGACCGTGAACAAGGTGCGTGGCTTCCAGCTCGGCGCGGTCGACTACATAGCGAAACCCTTCCAGGTCGAGGAGGTGGAGGCCCGCGTGACGACCCATCTCAAGCTTCGCTCCCTGCAGCGCGCGCTTCAGGATCACAACAGACTCCTCGAGCAGCGGGTCGACGATCGCACTCGCGAGCTGTCGCGTGCCAACGACCGCCTGAAGGCCGTGGACCGACTGCGGAGCGAGTTTCTCGAGATGATCTCGCACGAGGTGCGCACGCCATCCAATGGATTGTTTGGCATATGCGACCTCATGTTCGACTCGGTCGATTTCGCCGGGCGCGAGCAGTACGTCGCGATGTTTCAAACAAGCCGCGACCGCCTGCTGCAGCTCTTCGACGACCTCGAGATGCTGACCGGGGACGGCCTCGGCGCCTTGGCGGGGCAAAGCGACGACGCGCCACTTTCGGGGCTGCTCGTGGAAGTCGCCGAGATGATCGACATGGAGATTCTCGCCGTCGAGGCGGAGCCCGCGGCGCTCCTTGACCGACCCTTGAAAGGCAACATGGCCTGGCTGCTGAGGGCGCTGGCCACGATGGCCAGGCTCGGTGGCTGCTTCCGCACGCGCGGACAGCCGATCCCGATGCGCGCCTCGGATGCGGGCACGCATCTGCGTCTCGAAATTCCTCTCGACCGGCTCCGGCTGCGGGACGGACAGGCGGCTGAATTTTTTGAACTCACGTCCGCGGTCCGCACGAAGACCGCAGCGGAGCCATTGGGCATGTCGCCGGTGGTCGCCCAGCGGCTGCTCGCACAGCTCGGCGGCACCCTCGAACTGACTCAGGCCACCATCGACACCGGATCCCTCGTCGCCACCCTCCCTTTCTCGCCGACGTCGTGATCAGCCGGTCCAGGGTCACGCCGGCATTCATTTACAGGGATGAAGGGGATGGAAGGGATTGCGTGCGGCAAAGCCGCGGACTGAATTCCGATTGGTTTGCCGGCCTCAAAGGCCGTCCGAGTTCTGGGCACCGAAATTTCACCGGGCTGCGCCCACTCCAACCGCCCCGAATCCCTTCCAGCCCCTCCATCCCTGTTAAATCTGTTCAGTATTCGCTGGAGGGCCAAATCGAGATCGGCGAACAGTCCGACTGAAGATCCGGGTAGCGGTCGGGGCAGCGCCCGGCGATCCTTGGTTTTCTCGGACCAACCCGGGGTACACCGTGCCAGAAGGCCAAAAAACCGCTTGTGCCGCGAGCGGGCGCCGTTTGCCTATCTGGCCATGCATCGGCTCCGTTTCCTGATCCTACCCCTGCTGCTCCTCCTCGCCGCCTGCGCCGGCGGCTCCTACATCATGGTCCTCACCGCCGCGGGCGGGAAGAAGGTTCAGGTGCCCCTCGGCCCCGGCGGCCCGCAGGAGACGGAGAACAGCGAGATCCGCATCTCGCTGGCAACCTTCTCGATCCCGCCCGG
>JAJXYI010000348.1 GCA_021780625.1 bacterium
CGGGTCGAAAACCCACTGATTGTCGCCGACGTTCTTTGATCACAGCCGAAGCGGCCGCCCCTTCCTGGGCGGGCGCGCGGAGGAACCAACTTCCCCGGCATGCCGGGGACGGGGCGAACGGACGCGGGCAACCGCGGACAAGGTCACTTCCTAGACCAAGCCCGACAGCTAACTTCGCAGGCAGATTGGAAGGGTGATCCACTAGAGCCGCCCTCCTGGCGGTCTCCAAGGTCTCCCCACCTTCAACGGGCTCGCGCACGCATCCGGGAACACCGTATCCGTGCGGCGCCCTCGTCAGGAGACAGGATTCGAACCAAGTCGAACCACAGGGACACAGAGGTCACGGACAACACCGTGAGCCAGACCATCGAAATCGGAAATCGGATGTCAGGCAGTGCTGCGACGGTTTAGGGGGCCTCCCCATTCCCTCGCGGCCCCTCCGCCTGCCATTCCACGCCGTTCATCCCGGCCGGGGAATTGCGTCACCAAATTCCGGATTCAACGGCCCCCGCCTCCTGCCCTCCGGCCTCCGACCTCCGACTTCTGACTTCTGACTTCTGGTCCCTGGTCCCATTCCCATGTCGCTCAAGACACTTCTCTTCGGCAAGGCCCGTTCGCTCTCGGACGAGGACCTTTTCCACAAGCTCTGGCTCACCGCGATCTTCGCTTGGGTGGGGCTCGGCGCGGACGGATTGTCGTCCTCCTGTTACGGCCCCGAGGAGGCCTTCAAGGCGCTCGGCGTGAACGTCCACCTGAGCCTCTTCGTTGCGCTCGCGACGGTGGTGACGATCTTCGTCATCTGCGCCAGCTATTCGCAGATCATCGCGCTCTTTCCGTCGGGCGGTGGCGGATACCTCGTTGCCAGCAAGCTGCTCTCGCCCTTCGCTGGCGTGGTCTCGGGTTCGGCGCTGCTCATCGACTACGTGCTCACCATCACGATTTCCGTGGCGAGCGGCGCGGACGCTCTATTCAGCATCCTCCCCGCGTCGTGGATCGGGTGGAAGCTGACGTTTGCCGTGCTGGGGCTGCTGTGGCTGACGGTCATGAACCTGCGCGGAGTGAAGGAGTCTGTGCTCCTTTGGGCGCCGGTGTTCTTCATCTTCGTCGCCACGCATGCCTTCGCGATCGTGTATGCAATTGGATCACACGCCGGTGGTCTTGCCAGCGTCGCATCGGACACGGTGCACGAGGTGCACACGGTCAGCGCATCGGTGGGCTTTTTCGGCCTGCTCGCGGTGATCATCAAGGCCTATAGCATGGGCGCAGGCACGTTCACCGGCATCGAGGCCGTCAGCAACGGATTGCCGATCCTTCAGGAGCCGCGCGTGAAGACCGGGCGCAAGACGATGGTGTACATGGGCACCTCGCTCGCCATCACCGTGGGCGGCCTGCTGCTGGCCTACCTGTTGTATCATGTGCAGCCGCACGACGGGCAGACCCTGAACGCGGTCCTGTTTCATGCGATGACCGCGGGCTGGGGCCGGACCGGCTCGGCGTTTGTCTGGGTCGCGCTGGCGTCCGAGGCGCTGCTGCTGCTGATTGCCGCGCAGACCGGTTTCCTCGACGGCCCGCGGGTGCTCGCGAACATGGCGGTCGACCGCTGGTTCCCCTCTCGCTTTGCCAATCTCAGCGACCGATTCGTCACCCAGAACGGCGTGCTTCTCATGGCGGCGGCGGGCCTGGTCATGATGCTCGCGACCCGCGGCAACGTGGACACGCTGGTGGTGCTGTATTCGATTAACGTCTTCATCACCTTCTCCCTGTCGCAATTTGGCATGGTCCGGCATTGGTGGAGCGTCAGGGGGAAGGAAGGGAAATGGTTCTCCCACCTGCTGATCAACGGTCTCGGCTGCATGCTTACGCTCGGCATCCTGGGGATGCTGATCGTGATCAAGTTCTCCGAGGGCGGTTGGGTCACTCTTGTCGTCACGGGTCTGCTGATCGGCGTCGCCTACCTCGTGCGCCGGCATTACGACGGCGTCAAGGAGCGACTCCGCCGCCTCGATGCGATCGTCACCGCCGTGGATGAGAAGGTGCTCGCGGAGGATGCGCTCAAGCCCGCCCCCGAGATCAACCCGAAGGCGCGCACCGCGATCGTACTCGTCAACGGCTACAACGGACTGGGCCTGCACACCCTGCTGAACGTCCCGCGCATGTTCGGCGACCAGTACCGGAACTATGTCTTCGTCCAGGTCGGTGCGGTCGACGCCGGGAATTTCAAGGGCGCGGACGAGATCGATTCGCTGCGCCGCTACACCGAGGAGAGCGTGCGCCGCTACGTGGCGTGGGCCCATGCGCACGGCTACGGGTCGGAGGCCTACACGGACGTCGGCCACGACGTCGCGGGCCGCGTCATGCGCCTGGCGGATACGATCGCGGAAAAATACCCTAACCGGGTGTTCTTCGGCGGCCAGCTCGTGTTCACGAACGAGACGCGCGCGAACCGCTGGCTGCACAATCATCTTGTATTCAATCTCCAGCGACGCTTCTTCCTCGCGAGCCTGCCCTTCGTGATCGTGCCGATCCGGGTGGAGTAGCCGCCGGGGAGGAGGGCGGAGATGCAAACGGACCCGGCCGCCTTCGGGCGGTCCGGGTCGGGAAAGACTGGGCGGGGCGGTGGATCCGGCCCCGGGACTCAGCTCTCGGCGTTCTTCGAGAGGGCGCGGTCGATGGAGGCGCGGCCCGCTCCGTGCACCAGGACGATGAGGGCCAGACCGATGGCGAGCAGGTGGTATTCATAACCCTCGCCCTTCTGGGCTCCGGACCAGTTCATGAAGAAGCCGATGTGACGGTGGATCATCGCGACGGCCACGACCATGTTGGCGGCGATTCCGAGCGCGGCGACGCGGCTGAACACGCCGAGGATGAGGGCGATGGAGCCGGCGAATTCGGCGGCAATCGCGAGGAACGCGAACAGCGCCGGGATGTGCATGGAGCCCGTGAAGAAGTGCATCGTGCCGGTGAAGCCGTAGCCTCCGAACCAGCCGAGCACCTTTTGCGCGCCGTGCGGGAACATGACGATGCCGAGCGCGAGGCGGGCGATAAGTTGGGCGGTGCTGTTGTCGGTTTTGAGCAGGAGTTGTAGCGATTTCATGTGGATTGTGGGTTGAGGAACAAAGGGGCCGGCGCGGGAGACCGGGCGCCGGCCGGGAAATTCAGGCAAGGTCGAAGAGGAGCACCTGTGACGGCTTTGTGGCCGCGAGTTCGATCGCGCCCGCGGTGTCGATCGCGGCGGCGTCACCGCCCGCGAGCGTGGTGCCGTTCAGCGTCACCTCGCCCTCGGCCACGTGGACCCAGGCGCCGCGCCCGGGGGCCAGGGTGTGGCGGAGCTTTCCGCCCGGGGCGATGCGGCCGAGCAGGAGATCGGCGTCCTGGTTGATCGCGATCGAGCCGTCGCGTCCGGTCTTGCTCGCCGCAAGGTGGAACGCGCCGTCTGCCGTCCCCACGAGGGACTTTTCCGCGTAGTGGGGTTTCGCGCCCTTGCGGTCGGGCTGTATCCAAATCTGGAGCAGGTGAACCGCCTCGTCCTCGGAGGGATTGAACTCGCTGTGGCGCACGCCGGTGCCGGCGGCCATGTACTGCACCTCGCCGGGGCGGATGACGCGGCCGTTTCCCATGGAGTCCTTGTGCTCG
>JAJXYI010000562.1 GCA_021780625.1 bacterium
GTCTCCGTAGGTCCAATACGCACGGCCGGCGGTGAGGTGGGCGATCTCGTCTGCGGTCGTGCATTCCCCGAGGGTGGACGTGAACGCGAGCCAGGCATGCAGCGATAGCAGCAGCGCCACAGCGGCGGCCTCGTACCAGGTGAATGGCCGTCGGGCGGGGGAGGCGTTCGGGGGGGACATCGGGAGGGGAGGATCGGACCGTAGCGTCGCGGCGGCGCCCACGGCAAGGTCGCAGCGAATCGCGCCCACGCGGGCTCGCAAAATTCCGGTAAATCCGATTCTGTCTGCGGTTCTCGCGCGCCTCCAAGGGCGCGAATCCCGAGCTTACCCCCGACAACCCGAAAAAACGAGTGAACCACAGAAACGCAGCGCGACCTGGACCGCAGCCGACGCCCTCGGAAGGGTTGGTTACGAAAAACGCAAAAAGGCGCCGGGAGTTCCGGCAAGGCCCGGAGGGCGTCCATGGGCGCGCGCAACGCGAAGCCGATGACTCCGGAATCCGGTGTTCGTTGCGATTTCCTCGGAATGCCGACGTGGCGCGAGCCAGCACTCGTTTCCTGCAGTCCGGTTGCGGGCTTTGCGCTCGCGGCGATGGTTTGCCCGACGCCTGGTCAATTGTTGAGGGCGGATTCTCGATTCCACCTCGGACGGGACGACTCGACGTCCTGCCTCGGAGAGCACGCCGCACCGGCAGCCCCCGGGTGGTCGAGGTGAAAGCACGGGTTTCAGAAGATCGCGCTGCACCATCCCGAGGTGAGTCTGCAAGAGTGGCCAAGCAGACGGACATCAGGGGCGAACCAGGGTGCATGCGGCCATGAATGCCGACGAGTACACGAACCTGGAGCGCGTGGAGCGCGATCACTGGTACTATGCGGGCAAGCGCGAGCTGGTATCCGCGTGGCTCGAGCGCTGCGGGCCGCTTCGCCAGGACCACACGCTGATCGACTGCGGGGCGGGGACGGGGATCTTTGCCTCCGAGATGGCCTCGCGATGCCGGGTGCTCGTGCTCGACGACCACGAGGAGTCGATCCGCATCCTGCGCACGCGGTTTCCCGAGGACCGCATCCTCCGCGTCTCCGGAACGGGGATACCGCTGCCCGACGCGACGCTGGACTTCCTCACGGCGTTGGACGTGCTGGAGCACATCGAGAAGGACGCCGCGGCGGCGAACGAGTTTGCGCGCGTGCTCAAGCCGGGCGGGTGCGCGGTGGTGACCGTGCCCGCGTCGATGGCGCTATGGAGCGACTGGGACGTGGCGCTGCACCACTACCGCCGCTACGACCGCGGCGGCCTCGTGGCCCTGTTCGATCCGGCAAAGTGGGACCTGCTGCACGTCAACTACACCAACGTGGCGGCATTTCCGGCGGTCTGGGCGATCCGGCGCTGGCGTGGACTGAGGAAGGCAAACGAAGGCGGCCACGTCGCGCGGACCGAGGACGCGGTGCCGCCTGCTCCCGTGAACGCGTTGCTGAAGCGCCTGTTTGTCGGTCTCGGCAAGGTGCGCGGGGTCCGCTTCCCGTTTGGCGTGAGCCTGATCCTGGTGGCGCGCCGCAAGTAAAGGAATTGCGGATACCGAAATCCGCGCCGGTCCGTCGTGGAAGGTGGAACGGAAAGGTCCGTTCGAATACGCGTCATCCTAAATGACGCCGTCGGATTTGAACCACAGAGACACCCTCCTTCGCCAAGGCTTCGGCGGACAAGCAGAGGACACGTAGAAATGCGGTTGGGCGGGAGTTCTATATCGAATCTATTTCACCTCTGAGGTGAGCGCCAATTCCGCCTCTTGCTTGGATTTCAGGCTCTGTGCTCTGTGGTTCGATTATGGTCTTTGGGATTTTGCGGCAGGTGCTTTGTGCCCTTGGCACCCGTTCCCCCAGTCGTGGGGGGCCGCTGGGTTTGGTCTCAGTATACAAACCGCGCCTCGGCGAGGCGGCGGCCCTGGTGGTCGACCAGGTACACGATGCTGTTGTCGGCCAGCACGTGCTGGGGGTACGAGTTCATCAGCAGGTCCAGGCGAAACGTTCCCGTGGCGGAGAAAGGGAACTGGACTTCGCGGGAGGGTCCGGCGGATGCGCCGGTGTCGGTAACCTGGGTGAGGTACGCGCGGGCGTTGGCACCATTCCAAAGCATGATCGGCGTGCTCGACGTCGCATTGAACAATCGGAATTCCACGCCGGCGACGTCGTGAAGTCCCCGGGTTGAGAGCGTGACGGAGAGGCGGTAGCGTGGCGCGTCGGGATCGGTGCCCTCAAAGATGCGCGCCGTGCCGAGTTCGGCGATCGAGCGCCCGCGATGGACCCAGAACTCGTAGGTGCCGAGGCTGAAGGCAGGGGTGAAATCGCGTTTGATCAGGCGCGTGAGCGGACTCTCGGTCGCGATGTGCCGGTTTCGGAGGAAGTCATAAATTGAGCGTTGGACGATGACGCAGGCGCGCGGCGATTTCGTCAGCACACGTCCGATTTCGGCCTGCTTCGCCGCCGACAGCAGGGTGAACCAGTGTGTGGCGTCCTGCATCGTGGGCGTCGGCACGCCGGTCCACAGGTTGAAGCTGTACATGCCGGGGAGGCTGAAGAGCACGCTGGCGTGAGCGTCGACGTTTTTCGCCAGGACGTGCAGGGCGCTGGTGAAATTTTCAGGAAGGACCAGGTTCTCGGCCCCAGGGAGTCCGAGCGGCTCGCCTTCGGAGGCGCGATTGCGCGCCATGGATGCGAAGCTGGCCACGCGCACGGCCACCACGGCCACCGACACCAGGGCGATGGCGGAGATCGCCGGCCTGATCCGCCGGGCCAGTCGGCTCCGCAGGGCGTCGACCGCGTCCCACAGGCCGATCACGGCGAGCGGCACCCACAGGAAGGTGCCCCAGCTGATCTGGCTGCCGGCGACGGGATAGGCGTGCAGTGATTCGGGCACGAGCAGGAGCGCCAGCCATAGCCGAAGTGGAAGCCCGGAGTCGTCGTCGCGAAGCGGAGCGACGAAGAACCAGGCGGACGCGAGGCCGAAGCTCAGCGCAAACGCATGTTGGTTCATCTCGACGAGCGAGGCCCAGGACAGCAGGAACACCGCGCCGGAGGTGAGACGGCCGGCGACGATGGTCCAGAATCGCATGCGCTCCGGCAACCTGGGGAGCACCGCGGCCAGCGCCAGGGAGACGACCGCGAACACCGGCGCCCCCGTGCGCCAGATCACCGGGCCCGTGTAGTCAAGCGGCATGCGCAGCGGATCGAGGATCACGCCGTCGAGCAGGCCCTGCAGAGTGGTGCCTCGGGCGAGCACGGCGGCGGTCGTCGCCAGCGCGACGACGCCGAGGGCGCCGAAAGCCCAGGTGCCGGTGGAAGGGGCGAGACGGTCCCTGGGAGTGTCCCTGCCCGCCAGCAGCACTGCCCAGGCCGATGCGGACACGACGAGCAGGTAGATCAGGACCCACGACTCGCTGATTAGCGTCTTCACCAGCACGACGGTCATGAGCGTCATGAGGACGCCGAGCGCGATCCAGGTCGTGCGCCGTGGGAGCGGAAGACGTGCGTGGAGCGCCCACCACGCGCCGACGCCGGCGACGAGGAAGATTCCGACGTTGATCTTGGTGAGCAGCAGGGCGGCGGCCGCTGCGCCGAGCGCGGCCATCACCGACCGGG
>JAJXYI010000645.1 GCA_021780625.1 bacterium
TCGAATCGATCATGGAGGACGTCCAGTGGCTGATCGCCGGCTGGGCGGACCACTGCCTGGGGTTCAAGCCGAAGGGCAAGCTGCCCGAGGAGACCGGCACGGGGGCGTCGACTGACTTTTTCCTGGGCGCGGTCAATCCCAAGTCGGCCGGCGGCACGGGCGGCCTGGAGCCGTTCTTCGCGAGTGACTACTTCGAACAGATCTACGCCTTTGCGGTCGCGATGATCCGGAAGGGCAAGGCCTTCGTTTGCGACCTGAGCCCCGAGGACACGGACAAGTATCGCGGCGCGCCGGACAAGCCGGGCATCGAAAGTCCCTACCGCAACCGGTCCATCGAGGAGAATCTGGCGCTTTTCGAGCGCATGAAGGCGGGCGAGTTTCCGAACGGAGCCCGCACACTGCGCGCGAAGATCGACATGAGTTCGCCGAACGTCTGGCTGCGCGATCCGGTGATCTATCGCATCCGCCACGCTGAGCACCATCACACCGGCAACAAGTGGTGCATCTACCCGATGTACGACTTCGCGCATTGCCTGAGCGACTACATCGAGGGCATCACGCACTCGATCTGCACCCTCGAGTTCGAAGTGCACCGGCCGCTGTATGACTGGATCCTCGAGAGCCTCGGCCTCCCGCGCCCGCTTCCGCACCAGTACGAATTTGCCCGCCTGAGCCTCGGCTACACGGTGATGAGCAAGCGCAAGCTGATGCAGCTCGTGCAGGAGAAGATCGTCTCGGGCTGGGACGATCCGCGCATGCCCACGATCTCGGGCCTGCGCCGCCGCGGCGTGCCGGCGACCGCGCTGCGGCAGTTCGCGGCGAACATTGGCGTGACGAAATTCAATTCGCTGACCGACGTCGCCGTGCTCGAGCATGCGATCCGCGACGACCTGAACGCCCGCTCGCTGCGCCGGTTCGCCGTGCTGCGGCCCCTGAAGGTCGTGCTCACCAACATTCCCGAGGGGCAGACGGTGCCCTGCGAGGCCGTCAACAATCCCGGTGATCCCGCCGCGGGGTTGCGCACGCTCCATCTGGCGCGCGAAGTGTTCATCGATGCCGACGATTTCATGGAGGTCCCGCCGCCAAAGTACTTCCGCCTCCGTCCCGGTGGCGAGGTTCGCCTGAAGTACGGCTGCGTGATCACCTGCAATGAGGTCGTGAAGGATGCGATCGGCGCGATCACCGAACTGCGTTGCACCGCCGACCTGGAGACGCGTGCGGGAGGCTCAAATTCCACGAAGAAGGTCAAGGGGACGATCCACTGGGTGGCCGCGGCGACCGCGGTCAGTGCGGAGGTTCGCCTATACGACCGCCTCTTCAACGTGCCCGAGCCCGACGCGGACGGCGACTTCAAGGCGCACATCAATCCGGATTCCCTGGACGTCCTGACAGCGAAGCTCGAGCCGAGCCTTTCCGGTGCGACTGTGGATGACCGGTTCCAGTTCGAGCGCCTGGGCTACTTCGCGCTCGATCCGAAGGATACGGCACCCGGCAAACTCGTGTTCAATCGCACGATCACGCTCAAGGACACCTGGACGACTAAGGGCTGAGCACGAGTCCCGTCGCGACCACGGTTTGGTATTTCGGGGCGCGGTGTCCAAGGACATCGCGCCCTTTTGCTTCCCAGGGGTGCCGCGTCGACGCTCGCTCCGATGGCGAAGGCCCCTTCGAAGACATGGCCGCGGGTCAGTGCGTTGGGCACGACCACGCAGG
Organism: bacterium; assembly: GCA_021780625.1. The sequence continues at coordinate 1,714 of JAJXYI010000645.1, forward strand.
CGATGCCGGTGGCACGGGCAATCAGGCGAGCCCGCAGGCCTTGCGGGCGGTCGCGAGGACGCCGCTGGCGACGGAGCGGGCGCGGTCGGCGCCGTCCTTGAGGACCTGATTCACGTAGTCGAGGTTCTGGGCGAGCTCGGCGCGCCGGGCGCGGTACGGGGCGAAGCAGGTCCAGTAGTGTTCGAAGAGTGCCTTCTTGAGGTCGCCGTAGCCGTATCCACCGATGCGGAGACGGTTCTCAATGTCGGCGGAGATGTCCGCGGGCGCCACGAGCTTGAGCAGCTGGACGGCGAGATTCTTGTCGGCGTCGGGCTTCGGCTCCTGCGGCGTGCGGCTGTCCATGACGATCGACATGATCTTCTTCCGCGTGGCCTTCTCCTCGCCGAAGATGTCGATCGTGTTGCCGTAGCTCTTGCTCATCTTCTGTCCGTCCAGGCCGGGGACCGTGGCAACCTCGCCGCGGATCTCGGGATCCGGGACGACGAACGTCTCGCCGTAGGTCTGGTTGAATTTGATGGCGATGTCGCGCGTCATCTCGACGTGCTGCTTCTGGTCCCGCCCCACGGGAACGAGGTTCGCGTTGTAGAGCAGGATGTCGGCGGCCATGAGGACGGGGTAGGCGAAGAGGCCGAAATTGGGAGAGATGCCCTTGGCGGTCTTGTCCTTGTAGCTGTGGGCGCGTTCGAGCAGGCCCATCGGGGTGAGGGAGCCGAGGATCCATGTCAGCTCGCAGACCTCGGGCAGATCGCTTTGGCGAAAAAACACGCTCTTCTTCGGGTCGAGCCCGCAGGCGAGAAAGTCGAGGGCGACGTTCAGCGTATTCGTGCGGCGCACGGAGGCATCGGTGAGCGACGTCATCGAGTGATAGTCGGCGATGAAGTAGTAGCACTCGCCGCGAGCCTGGAGCTCGATGGCGGGTTTCATCATCCCGAAATAATTCCCGATGTGGAGCGTGCCCGAGGGCTGGATGCCGGAAAGAATGCGCATGGCGGCGGATTCTTGACGGCCGGGGGGGACGCTTGGCAAGCCTTCGCTGGGCGGCCGACTGGCCGGTCTCAGTCGCGGCGCGGAACGAGTCGGACCGACGTGTGGGCGTGGGCGATGGTGGCATCGGGCACCACGCCACCGAGTGTGATTGAGGGAGCCACGAGCGCGCGTCGTCCGAGGATGGTGCCGGGGTTGAGGACGGCGTTGCATCCGACCTCCGCCTTTTCGCCGAGCAGGGCGCCGAACTTGCGCAGGCCGGTGTTGATGGCGCGACCGTCAGGCAGGCGGACGGTGATGGGTTTCTGGTCGAGCCTCAGGTTGGACAGGACGACTCCGGCGCCCAGATGGGAGCCGCTGCCGAGAATGGAGTCCCCGATGTAGGGGCGGTGGGGCGCGTGGACGTCGTCCATGAGCAGCGCGTTCTTGATCTCAGCGCAATGGCCCACGACACAGTTGGCACCGACGATCACGTTGCCGCGCAGGAAACAGCCGGGCATGAGTTTGGTGCCCGGGCCGATCCAGATGGGGCCGATGAGCGTCGCGGTGTGGGGGAGCCGGGCGGAGGGATGGATGTAAACAGGCCCCTCTATGTGCACGCCGGCGGGGTAGCCATTGGGCGCGTTGGGTTGGATGCGCGCCGCGAGCGCCTCGCCGATTCGGCTGAGCCAGGCCCACGGTTCGGCGTCGGCGTCGAAGAACGGTTCGAACAGGGCGAGCGAGTCGGGCAGGCTGAAGAGGTCGCGGGCTTTCACGGGTTCACCAAAGAGGAAAAACGGGCGGCAGGGAAGGCGATCTTCCGAGCTCACAAGGCCGGGCATGCCTCGCAGGCGCTTGCCATTCGCCTCACGATGGATAGGGTTCGGCGGCCCCACTACCCGATGAAAGCCAGCCACCTGCCAGCCCTGGGTTTCGCGTGCCTGATAATCGCTTG
>JAJXYI010000563.1 GCA_021780625.1 bacterium
CGACCTGTCTGAAATCGAGGCACACCTGAGCGTGGCACCAAACCAAAGCCTGCTCTGGGACGGGAGTCCGATTCGGTACGACCAGCGCTGGCGTCATCCCTGGGTCGAGATCTGGGACTCCCACGAGCACCTGGTGGCGCGGCTCTGGCCACTCGAGGACAGCCAGCTCGACTCCCTGCCCTTCGCACCGCCACCGGGACGGGACAATCTTTCGATATTCAACGTCACCTCGAACCTGCGGCTGAGAGCGCTCTCGGTCCCGATGACGGTGCCGGGCGCCCCACCCGGCTGGACCATGCGCGTGTTGCGAGTGCACCAGCGCCTCGACGACCCGCTTGGCACGCTTCTGCTGATCATGGTCATCGCCCTCCCGGTTGTGGTCTCGCTCCTGGTCGTTGGCGGATATGCCATCACACGCCGCTGGCTCAGTCCGCTCGACGAAATGGTGCACGATGCCGAGGAAATCACCGCCAAGGACCTCTCTCAGCGCCTGTCCGTCGAGAATCCGAACGACGAGCTCGGACGCCTCGCGACGGTGTTCAACCGGACCCTGGGTCGCCTGGAGGATTCGTTCACCGCGCTCGACCGGTTCGTCGCAGACGCGGCTCATGAACTACGCACGCCGCTCACCACGCTCCGATCGGTCGGCGAGGTCGGCCTTCGAAGCAGCCGGTCCGCCCAGGACTATCGCGAAATCATCGGCAGCATGCTCGAGGAGGCCCAGCGCCTGCAGTTCCTGGTTGAACGCCTGCTCAAGCTCGCGACCGCCGAAGGCGGGCATCAGCCGGTACGGCGCGAACCCGTTCGAATCGACCAGCTCGTGGCGACGTGTATCTCCGAACTCGCGATTCTTGCTGAGACCAAGAACCAGCACCTCTTCATCGACGCGATCGAATGCGTGGCGCAGACGGATCCGGTGCTGTTCCGCCAGGCCCTCCAGAACATCGTAGACAACGCCATCAAGTACACCCCGGAGGGCGGCGAGATACGGGTGGCCGTGCACGTCGGGGAGGGAATGCTCGACGTGAGCGTCACCGACTCCGGTCCCGGCATCCCGGTCGAGCATCGCGAAAAGGTCACCGAACGGTTCTTTCGGTCGGGCGACGCGCGGTCCCGGCGCCGAGGCGGCTTCGGCCTCGGGCTCGCGATCACCCACGCCTACATGCAGGTGCTCGGGGGCGACCTTCACTACGAGGCGGCCAACCCGAAGGGCAGCCGTTTCACCCTTACTCTTCCAACGACCTAGGCGTTTTCAGCCACGGGTTTCGTGTCGAGTTCGTGGCAGGCGCGCAGGAATGAGGCGGCGGACCACGCCTGGAAGGCCTTGCCCATGGGCCGGCCCGTCTGGCCGTGCGCCCACTCGTTGAATTCCCACTCCTGGTCGCGGCCGAGCTGATTGAGCTGGGCAAGCCGCACGAGCTCCCGGCACGCCACCTCGCGGAAACCGAGCTGCTGGATGAATCGCACCCAGAGTCCTCCGATGAAGGGCCAGACGCCGCCATTGTGATAATGGTGCGGCAGATTCAGGAGGTTGACCGTGTAGTAGGACCGCCAGTCGGGATCCCCCGCCTGGACGACCGGATACAGGTTGGCCACCGGCCAGGGCTGGTTTGCACCCACGCCCCACATGAACCGAAAGGCGGTGCGCGCGCGCTCCATGTCCAGCAGGTTCATCAGGAACGCCAGCACGTTGCCAAAAATGTCGCAGCGCCAGTTGTACGCGAACGGCGTGATCTCCGCGAGAAGGTACTGGGTGTCTCCCAGGGCGAACTGCCTGTCCGCAAAACGATGCGGGCGCTGCTCCCCCTGGAGCGCATCCTTGGTCGAGGGCCAGAACAGGTCGAGCAGCCGGCTCCGAATGCGCTGCGAGGCGCGCAGATACTGCGAGGCCTGGTCAAACTGACCCATGAATTCCAGGATCCTTCCGTAGCAGAGATTCGCTCGGAACCACAGGACCTCGTCGTACAGTACGTTGTAGCTCCGCCCGAACAGGTCCGTCCAGTCGCCGGCTTCCGGGATCTCGAGCAGACCATCGTTGTTGCTGTCGTGGGCGGTCAGCCAGGTCATCATCGACTGCAGGCGGTCGGCATGCCGGTAGAGCAGCGTATGATCTCCGGTGTGGGCCGCAAAATCGTACAGCGCGATCAGGATCCAGAGGCCGCTGTCGATCGACGCGATGTTTCCGACCCCCGAGTAATCGGCCTTGCCGTCTTCGATCCTCACGTTGGCAGGGATCTGGCCATTCGAGGTGACCGCCTTGAGCAGGGTTTCGAAGGTGGCCACCTGGGCCGCCCGGATGTCGGGGTCGTCCAAATGCAGCGTCGACCAGATCGTGATCGCTCCATCCCTCGCCCAGACACTCCTGTAGTTGGCATCGGTGCCCACACAGACGTTATCGGCCAGGGAGCACGCGGTGAAGCCGAGCGGGGTGATGTTCTTGCGAAGCGCAATCAGGGCCCGGTCGTACGCGGTGCGCAGGAAATCGCGCTCGCTGTCCGACAGCACGCCGAGGTGGGAGTCGCCAAACAACATCCGGAAACCAGGCTCGATCTCGTCCGCTCCCATGCTTGTCTGCTCGCGGCTGGGCAGCGCCTGGATGACTCCATGATGCACCAGGCCGTCGAGCACGCCGTCGGCGATGATCTGATGGGAGGTGTAGATCGGGATGTCGACCGTCGCCTCGAACAGTTCGGGCTGGGCGTTCTCCACGATGATTCCGCGCACGCCCGGCAGCCTGAACATGCTCGCATCGTTTCCGGTGTCGCCCGCGACCAGGACCTCGTCGAGGCCGATGCCGAGCCGCTCGCACAGCCAGGCCAGGGCCCCGGCCTTGGTGGCGTTGGAGGGAAGGACATCGAGGTCGCGATGACTTGAATACACGACGTTCGCCGCAAGGCCCGCCTCGCGGAGCCGGCGCACCACGCCGCGGATCGTCGAGGGCGAGGCCCGTTCGAGGAACCAGCTCGACTTGAACTCGTGCTGGAACTCGTCGGGCTGCGGCTGGATGCCGGGCACCTTAGCCATGAACTCGCCGACCCGCGCCGCATTCCATCCCTGGCTCAGGTGATCGTGGAACTCATCGATGAAAGCGCCGGCCCGGACGTCGAAGATCTGGGTCCCGACTCCGCCAATGCAGTAGTCGGCCTCCGGCAGCGTGCCGTTGATGATGAATCGCCGCAGGTCGTCCACCAGTCGTCCACTGTTGTACACAAGCAGCGGGCGCCTCGAAGCGGGAAGGGATTCCCAGGCCGCCTTGAAGCGGCGCGTGGACTCGGGATTACCGATGAGGGTGCCGTCGAGATCGGAGGAGAAGAGGCGGATGGGTTTCGCGGAGTCTTCGGACATCTGGTTGCGGTTACGGGTGCGACTCAAGCCAGGCAAAGGATCGGACGCGGGTCAATTGCCCGAGCCCGGCTGCGGCTGGCCCTGTCGGAGCTGGTAGTCGAGATCGACCGTAACCGTTCCTTGGCGACGCCGAAAGATCCGCTGGAAGAAGATATTGTTCGGAATCAACACCGTCTCGGAGCCGTTCACGTGCAGGGTCGTAAAGATCAAACTCAGGTCAGTGACCCGCCCCTTCACGTTGTCGCCCGGTATCTCGATCTCGTCGCCCACTGAAAACGGCTTGAAG
>JAJXYI010000462.1 GCA_021780625.1 bacterium
ACCGGCACGCCCATCCACATGGCCTCGCACGTGGTGGTGGTGCCGTTGTACGGATGCGGATCGAGCGCGATGTCGAGTTGCCCGTAGCAGGCCAGGTGTCCGGCGACGGACGGGACCTGCTGGAGCATGGTGACCCGGGCGGGATCGATTCCGGCCTCGGCGAGCTTGCGCGTCCAGGTGTCGCCGGGTGTTTGGTAGCTTTTCAACAGCAGACGCGCTCCGGGCACCCGCTCGAGGATGCGGCGCCAGAGTGAGAGCGTGAAGGCATTGACCTTCGAGAGCGCGTTGAAGGATCCGAACGTGACCTGACCCGAGGCGAGGCAGGGCGTGGGAGCGACGGGGGGAGCATCGGCCGAGGGCGTGTAGCTCCAGGCGGTGCTCGAAAACCGGAGCAACCGCTCGGTGCAGAACGGGTCGGCGTCTCCCGGCGGATCGGCGATCGGATCGCTGAGCCGGTAATCCATCGTGCGCAGCCCGGTCGTATTGGGATAGCCGAGATAGGTTGCCTGGACCGGGGCGAGCCTCCTTGCGTAGAGAGGAAGCCTGTTGAGTCCCGTGTGGCCGGCCAGGTCGATGAGCACGTCGATTGCGTCGCTGCGAATCGTCCGCTCGATCATGTCGCCGGACTGGCCCACGAAATTCCGCCAGAGTGTCGCATGCTGTTTCAATTGTTCGGATACGGCGTCCTCTACGAAGTGATCGTGGTAAAGCACGACCTCGAAGCGGGACCGGTCCAGGTGGACCAGCAATGGCAGGGTGAAATAGGCCACGGAGTGGCGCCGCAGGTCGCAGGAGAGGAAGCCGACGCGGAGGGACCGTTCCGGGTCGGAGGGTTTTGGCCAGCGGATCTTTGCGTGCGCGGCAAGTATCGCCGGTGTTTCGACCAGGTGTCCGAACCGCAGGTGCTCGGTGAACAGTTCCTCGCGCGACATCGAATCGAGGTAGTTCAGGGCGAACAAACGGTCGTTGATGACGTCGATGTGATTGGGTTGACGCGCAAGGATGGCGTCGAAATCTCGCAGAGCCTCGGGCACGCAGTGGGATTGGAGGTAGGAGCGACCGCGGCCGAACAGCGCGCTGATGTTGGACGGGGCGAGACTTAGTGCGGTTTGGAATGCGTCGACGGCCTCGGAAAACCGTCCGAGCAGGGCCAGCGAGGTTCCGAGGCCGTTCCAACCCTCCACGCGTTTCGGGTGGACCTGGGTGAGCTTGTCATACCAGGCCTTCGAGTCCGCGATACGGTTCAGCAGCTGGCAGACAAACCCGAGGTTTGCCAGGGCTTCCGGGTGGTCGGGCTTGAGCGAGATGGCTGCCAGGAGGGCCTTTTCGGCCTCCGTCGGGTGGCCCGCCGCCGCGTGGGCCGCGCCCAGCTGCGCGGCAAAATCGGCGTTCTTCGGCTGCAGACGATGCGCCTGTGCGAGCAGTGTCGCGGCTTCCTGGGCGCGCCCCTGCTGCTGCGCGGCGAGGCCCCCGAGTTGCCAGGCCTCGGCGAGCGAAGGGGCCGCCGCCCGCACTTGCGCATACAGTCTCGACGCCTCCGCGAGACGGCCCGCCTTGTGGTGGGCTGCGGCGAGCTGAAGGAGATTGATGATCTGGTTGGGGGCCATGTGAACCTGGATCAGTCCGGCGCGCAGATGATCCGTCGACGGCGCGGCAAGGCGAGCGCAACTTTGAAGACCTTCGGCTGGTCAGGGGACGGACTCGAACCGGGCGACGATGCTGCGTTCGAAGTCGGCCGTGAACCGCGCCGCGTTGCACAGCGGGCTGGCGAGGAAGCGGCCCCGGATACCGGTGCGCAGTGCCGTCAGCCGGGTCGCGGAACTGGCAAGCTCGACGGCGATTTGGCAGTACTGCTCGACGTCGTCGGCGATCAGGTCGGCGAGTCCCACCGTGGAAAGGAAATCGGCGCTGACCCGCGACACATGCGAGTCCCCCTTGAGTGCCACCACGGGCATGCCCATCAGGAGCGCCTCGCAGGTCGTGGTGGTGCCATTGTAGGGAAACGTGTCGAGCGCGACATCGCAGCGGTTGTAGAGCTCGAGGTGGGCGCGGATGCCGAGCCTGTCCCCATTGAATTCAATCCGGTCTTCGGACACACCGTGGCCCGCCAGTCGCGCCCGCAGCCGTGCCTGCGTGTCGGGGTCGCCGGCGCCGGGGGATTTGATCAGCAGGCGCGATTCTGGGGAGCTTCGCAGGATGGCGCCCCATGCCTCGACGGCGGCCTCCGAGATCTTCGCGAGGTTGTTGAAGCTGCAAAACAGAAACGGTCGGTCCGGCCCAGCCGGAGGCGGGGGTGTCACGGTCGGGCAGCCCCCCGGGGGCTGGTAGCAGCAGAAGACCTCGGGGAGGCGCAGCAGCCGCTCGGAGCCCGCCTCCGCGGGACTGCCGGGTGGGACGCAATAGGCGTCGGTCACTCGATAGTCGATCGCCCGGAGTCCGGTCGTGTCGGGATACCCCAGCCAGGTGACCTGCAGGGGAGCGGGCTTTCGCGCAAAGACCAGGAGGCGGTTGTGGGCCGTGTGCCCGGCGAGGTCGATGAGGACGTCGATCCCGTCGGCGCGTATTTGCCGGGCTAGGACGTCGTCGGCGAGGGCCGCCGCGTCCACCCAGTGTTCGGCGAGTTCCCGGAGCCGGACGGTGGTGGCGTCCTGGGAGGTGCCGACGTGATAGCAGGTGATCTCGAAACGCGAGCGGTCGTGGTGTGCGAGGACGGGTTCGAAAAAGAAGGCGACCGCGTGCTGGCAGAAGTCGGCCGAGATGTATCCAATTTTCAACCTCCTGCCGATTGGGTTTCGCCTTGGGATAGCCGGGAGCGCGGGCAGGGCCGCCGCATGCATGGCGTCCCATCGCGCGTGTTCATCCGCCATCGCCGCGGGACCGGAGCCGGGCACATAGTGCAGTGCAAGGAGCAGGTTGCTGTGGGAGGCGGGCGAGGGTTGGAGTTCGAGTGCGCGCTTGAACAGCGGGAGCGCCTCCGGCACCCGTCCCTGGGCCTTGTAACTCCGGGCGAGGTTGTCGATCGCGGGGGCGTAGTCGGGGCGCAGCCGCAGGGCGGATTCGAAGGCGGCCTGGGCGGGCGCGATGCGTCCGAGTGCGAGCAGAGCGTTGCCGTGGACATTGTGGGCCTCGGGCATCGACGGATCGAGGACCAGCGCGTGTTCGAAGGAGGACGCCGCCTCGGCGGGACGGTCGAGCTCGAGCTGGGTCACCCCCAGATTCAGCCAGGTCACGGCGGAGCCCGGGGCGAGCCGGGCGGCTTCCTCAAGATGCGGGAGTGCCTCGCGATGGCGTCCCTGCCTGCGGAGCGCGTTGCCAAGTTGGTGACGCGACTCAGCGTGGGAGGGGCGGAGTCGGATGGACTTCTGGAGGAGGTCCACGGCTTCCGCATGCAGACTCAGGGCACGTAGTGACAGCGCGGCTTGGAAGAGCAGGTCGGCGTCATCGGGCTGAGCGGCGAGGGCGATCCTGAAGTCTTCGGCGGCCTGGGCGTGTCGACGCGCGGATTGGGCGAGCGCACCTGCCATGCGCCGGGCGAGGACGTGGCCGGGCTGGACGGCGAGAAGTCGCCGACAAGCCTCTTCGGCTTCAGCCATTCGTCCGGCCTGGCTGAAGGCGAGTGCTTGCTG
>JAJXYI010000374.1 GCA_021780625.1 bacterium
TGTCGAACAGGTCCTGTTCGCTGAGCGGCGCCGGATGGACGTCGCGATGCGTCGAGTTCCAGAGCGAGGGTTCGTTATCGAGGATGTAGTACTTGATGCCCGTGGTCGTGTCGGAGAGCCCGAAGGTGTCGACGAAATGACGGACCCAGGCCTCCTGGATCGAGGGGCTGTTGAGGACCCCGGTATCCAGAGGATCGTTACCGGTGATGTTCTTTCCGGTTGCCAGAAGCACGCCGTTGCCGGCATCCGCGTTCCAGGGATCCGTTGCCTTCTGGGCGCCGTATTTTTTGACCGAGAATCCCTCGAGCGTCGTCCTGCCCGGCCCGAGGTTGGCCAGGTAATCGATCATCGGGATCGTCATGAGCGGCTCGGCGCCATTTCCGGCCCCACGGGTCCTCGCGATGAAGGCGTCGGCCGAGGCTCCCGGCGTTCCCGAGCCGTCCGAGTAGGTTTCAAAATACCAGTCGGCCCCCGCGCTGTGCGCGTCGATCTGCCAGTTGTAGCGCGAGGTGGCGTTGCCGCCCCAGCGATTGAGCGGCGCGTTCAGCGTGGCCATGTCGTGTGCGTCGCCGTAGCACACGCCGTAGATGTTGGGATTGATCGGGTGGCGGTTCGCCGCCGCGTCGACGGTAACCGTCGACGCGGGATTCTGCGTCGCGGCTAAGCTCGGAGTCACCGCCGCGATGAGTGCGGCGAGCAGCCAGAGGGAACAACTCAGGTGCGGACTGGGCCGGAGAGCGTTTGGGCGCATCGGGGGGGCAAGGGGACGGACTTGAGCGTGACGCAAACGGCGTCAGGACTCGGACAGGGGGGGGACTCCGAGACTAGAGCCCCGGCTAGCTTTCAAGGAATCCCAAAAACGGATCGCATCGCGTTGCGCCCCCGCACTCGTGAGAACCTGCCTACTTGTGCATGAGCGGCCACGCCAAATCGCCACGCGCGAGGACCCTCCTCATTGAGGCAGCGCCCTGCTCACCGCCATTGTCCACACCGTCGATGCCGACCGAGTACAACAGGTAGTCGCCCGCGGACTGCGTCCGATAGCTCAGGGGCCGGCCGTTCACGACATCTTTTGGCACCGCCAGCAGGTACTCAGGCACGAGCCGGACCAGCGAATCCGGATAGGCACCGGCTGCGAGACGATACCGCTCGAGCGCACATGCCGTTCTCGCGAGAGCGACGTCGACGGAATCAACAGCCGCAAGCTGCGTAATCCGTTCGAAATTCTCCAACATTGGCACCGCCACCCTCGCGTAGGGATTGTATTTCGCTCGCACGACGAATGCACGGTCGCTGGCCTTCATTTCGTTCCTCCGCGCAAAAAAGTCCGGTGTGTTTGAGGCCCTCAACATCTCAATTTCGGTTCTCACACATTCGCTGATCCCGATCTTCGCTTGCTGCGCCCACCCTCGGGGCAGGAGTCCAAGCATGGTCCAACGCGGCGACCGGCGTTTGCCCGGACGATGCGGCGCAAAATACGCTTCCATCAATGTCGGGTCGTCCATCACCACCATGAGTTTCTGGCGAGCAACGACGATGCTGCGTGTGAGGCTTCCGAGCTCATCGACGCGATCCAGCTCGTGCTGAAGGCGCACGAGCTGCCCGTCGGTCCACGCATGCCTTCGGATGCCCTCCCAGACAGGCTGAAGGCTCAGCGACACACCGTAGTCGCCGACGAGGGTATCGAGCAGAGTCACGTCCCGGGCGTTCAAGAGCCCCCTGGAAAGGCGCAGGCATGCCAGTGAATCCTCCAGCGCCACTTCGGACCGGCCAGCCGCCAGATTCGCGCATGCATCGACATCCAGTGTCTGCATAAGGCTGACTAAAAGATCGAAGTTGGGGCTTTCCTCGGATCCTTTCAATCGGTGCTCGGTGCCGGAATCCTTCACAACGCTGGAAACCGGTCGCGTCGCAAGGGCGTTGCGAAGGGGAGCCAGGATCACCTGCGATCCCTTCAAGAGCTCCAATGCCGCCAGCGTCGGCGTCGATCCCAGACTGCCCGCCGCGACATCACCGGGGCGTGCTTTGCGCTGGGCGGCGACAAACGCCGCCAGATCCAGGGATCGACCCTCGACCCAGGGCGTCGAATCGGAAAACCCGACGGGCAGCTGCCGCAGGTAGTCGCGCACGGTGGCTTTGTCGTACGACTGGAACAGGACCCCCGCCAGCACCGGCGAGCACATGAAGTTCAGCTCCGGCGCGGGCTGCACCGCGGACGGCGTCTGAGCGCCGTAGATGCGCCCCTGCGCTTCCGAGGCCAGATAGGTGGTCCAGGCACGTGCGCCGCGCCAATCCTCCTCAAGATAGGCAGCGGCAACGAGCGTCACTGCCACTGCGGCGGCCAGGACGGTCCGCCTAACGAGTCGTGCCTGTGCGATGGAGAATTTCATCGAATTGGTGCAGGGGGAGGGAGGCGAGCAGCGCAGAGGCGTCCTTTTGACCTTCGATCGGAGCCGGTGACGGCAGAATGAGCACCCGAATCGAGCCGATCAACAGCCACGCCAAGGCGAGCAGGATCCAGGCGCGCCGGGCCGGCAGGTAAAGCTCCCGGAGGAAGTCGCCCAAGCCCAGCCGCGGGTGCGGCAGCGCGGACCGTCGGATCGCATTCAGCGTCCGCGTCGATCCGGAATGACGCTCAAGGAGCGCCTCTCGTAGTGATTCATTCATGACAGTTTCTCCACCCGTTCTCTCAGGGCCCGCTTGGCGTGATGAAGCCTCGATTTTACGGTCCCAAGGGGCACGCCGGTGATCGTTGCGATTTCCTCCAGCGAGAACTCCTCCAGGACGAATAGCAGCAGCGTGGAGCGCTGGGCCGCAGGCAACGCGTCGAGCAGCGAAAAGAACTCCTCCGTGCGTTCGCGCCCGAGAAGTTGTTCCCGCGAGTCCACAGCACCTTCATCGGCCCAATCGTCGTCCACCTGCGCATCCTCGTCAAAATGCCGCAGTCGGCGGCGACTCGTGCGGAAATGCTGAAGGCACTTCTGGTGGGCGATGCCAAACAGCCACGACACGAAGCGCCCGTCCTCGCGCAATGTCCCGATGTGTCTCACTGCGGCCAGGAAAGTCTCCTGGACGATGTCATAGGCCATTTCCCGGTCGCGGATGAATTCCGCCACGTAGGCATAGAGCGGCAGCTGCTGCGCCTTGAGCAATTCGTCCCAGGCGGCGGCCTCCTGCGCACGGGCGGCGGCAACAAGGCGAAGCTGGAGGGAAGGTGCGTCCACGGGCGGCATCCAGCTAGTGGAATGTCGGCCCTGGCGAAAGGTTCAAAGAAGTTGCCGCGATCGAAGCCGACGCCGAGGGCTGGCCGAACGGACCGGATCCACCGCGGGGCTTTCGCTCCAAAGTACGGTCGCAGCGAGGAAGGATACCGGCTTCCCCCTTGCCCGAAAGGGCCTCAGTCCGCAGGCTGCGCGGATACCGTCGCCCTGCCCCGTAGTGGCGCGGCGCGCCCAGCCCTTTTTCCCCCATGCGCTCCCTGCCCCTGCTCGCTCTCGCATTCGCCGCCGCCTTCGTCGCACCCCACCTCAGCGCCTCGCCGGCCGACCTGGCCCGGGCCCGCGAGCAGTTCGTCGACTTCTATCTGGGAAAGCCCGGCGCGCACGAGGGCAACCTCACGCT
>JAJXYI010000661.1 GCA_021780625.1 bacterium
CATCTATTTTCCGAACTTCGCCGAGTGGTGCGACAAATACCATCGCGCCGGCAATCCGCTCTTCATCCCCGAGATGAGGCCCGTCGTCGCGAACCTCTTCTACGCGCTGGGCCAGTACGACGCCATGGGCGTCTCCCCCTTCGGCATCGAGGATTGCGGAGGCGCCGCACAGCCGGGCGAGCCTGCGTCCGTTGGGCAGAGCTATCGCGTGCTCTCGGAATTGTCCCCGATGATCCTCGCGCACCAGGGCTCGGGCTCGACCGTCGGCGTCTGGCTCGACGACGAGCACCGGACCCAGACGGTGAAGCTGGGAAACTACACCTTCACCTTCGCCCACGAATACACCTGGCCGTACTCGGCGGGCTTCAACAAACCGGCGCCCTGGCCCCGGGTCGGCGGGCTGATGATCATGCTCTCCCCGGACGAGTTCGTCCTGGCCGGGACGGGCCTCGTCGTGACGTTCAAATCGGATCTCCCCGGCAAACCGAGCGCCGGTATCGTCCGCATCGATGAAGGTTCGTTTGAAAACGGAAAATGGACGCCGCGTCGTCGCCTGAACGGCGACGAAGATCATCAGGGACGCCACCTGCTCCTGCCCTCCGGCCAGGCCGGCATCCAGTGGCTGAAACTCTACAGCTATTGAATCGATTTCCGCCCGTGTCTGCCGGGTCTTGACCGAGGGGGCGGGTGTTCGACGAGGTATCGGCGGTGACCTGGGAGCCCGGCTTTGCGAGGGGAAGAATGGATTGCGCGCGGGTCGCCGATTCGGGCGCGCCTGTGGCGGCCGTCGGGATGGCGCGTGGAATCGACGTGGGCCTGGGCGAAGGCGCGGCGGTTCTCCAAAATCGGCGGGATCGACGGCGGGGTGGTGTACGTTGAGCGGGTGGCGCCGGGCCAAACCTGCCATTCACCTTCCCCGAAATTACTGGCTTCAGGACGGGCCGGACGCGAGCCTTGCCTGCTGACGAAGGGTCTTCCCGTCGAGCCATTGGCTTTCCACCATCTCGATGCGCGGGTTCAGGGGAATGCCGAAGTCCTGGTTCATGAGACGGGAGACGAGCAGCTCGATCGCCCAGGTGCCCATGACCTTCTGGTTCTGCTGCATGCCGGCGTAGTCCGTGCCCTCGAGAATGTGGCTGACGACGGCCACGCCCAGGTCCTGAGGCACGCGGATGCCGTGCCGGCGAAGGACGGTGCTCATTTCGGCGATACGATTGTAGAGGTGGACGAAGACGATGGCGTCGGGCCTGTGTGTGTGCAGCCAGGTAAGGAAGGGGGCCTCCTCGACATTTTCGAGGCGGAGGACCGGGACCAGGGCGGGGGTGCCGTAGACGTGTTCGCACCAGCCGAAATAGGCGCTGCTGTAGGCGTGCGCGCTGCGCAGCTCCTCATAGGTGCCCAGGACCAGCCCGGGGCGCCGGTAACCGAGGTCGCGCAGGCGGTCGAGCGCGTGGGTCAGATCGCTGTAGAAATGACTCGTCACACGATGCAGGGGCGTCGCGATGCTCATGCCCTGCGTGACGATCGCATAGTGGTCGAGCTCACGCGGAAACTCCTCGGCGAGGTTGGGGCTTCCGAAGCTGATCAGGCCCTGAATGCCGCGGGCATCGAGAATGGAGCGGATCCGTCGATAAGTCATGCCTGGGGCGCGGATCCAGATCGGCTCGATCCGATAGCCGAGTTCGTCGGCGCGGGTCGACATGCTGTCGAAGATCCGCTTCAGGTGAAGGGAGCGTTCCCAGGGGCGCGGTGTATCGTAGAACGAGATGACGCCGAAGCAGGCCTCCTGCTTGCGGACGCCGGTCATCCGCAGGTGGCTCATGAGTTCCTTCAGGCGCGCGTCGGGGCGGTATCCCAGGCGTTTGGCCTCCCGCAGGACCTTGGCCCGCGTCTCCGCCGGAATCTTCGGACTGTTGCGTAATGCGAGCGAAACGGCCGAGGCGGACAGGCCCAGCGAGGTGGCGATGCGGCGAAGGCTCATTCCCGGTCAACGTCAACCAATAGGCCTTTTGTGGGCAAGAAGATTTCGCACCTAGCCTGATTTCAGCGCCTCGGTGTCCGACACTGCTGGTTGTGCTTCCCCCCATGAGCTCTCCCCGATTTTCGACGTCATCTGCCGCGCCTGTTGGAGGGCGGCTCCAGGACTTCGCCATCCTTTGTTAGCGTCTCTAGGGGGTTAGAAAGGGCCCGCCGGTTCCTTGTGGGGTTCCGGCGGGCCCACTTTTTCTCCCCCCCCCTCAATTTTCCCATGTCGAGCGCGACGTCATCCCCCTCTGCCCCGAGTTCCGCCGAAGGTTCCTTCCGCTGGGTGATCTGCCTGCTGCTATTCCTGGCGACCACGGTCAACTACATCGACCGCCAGATTCTCGCCCTGTTGAAACCGATGCTGGACCTTCAGCTGGGCTGGACGAACGAGCAGTTTGGCTATGTGAACGCAGCTTTCCAGGGAGCCTATGGGCTGGGGCTCCTAGGCTTTGGGGCCTGGGTCGACCGTCGTGGAACGAAGATCGGATTTGCGGTGGCGATCGCCGCCTGGAGTGCGGCGGCGATGGGGCACGCGCTCGTGTACACGGTCGGCGGCTTCGTGGTCGCTCGAATCGCGCTCGGGCTGGGGGAGGGCGGCAATTTCCCCTCGTCGATCAAGGCCATTGCCGAATGGTTTCCCCGTCGGGAAAGGGCCTTTGCCACGAGTTTGTTCAATTCGGGCGCAAACGTGGGAGCGATCATCGCCCCCGCGATCGTCCCTTTCGTCGCCCTGCACTGGGGATGGCGCGCCGCGTTCGTGGGCGCAGGCATCGCGGGCTTCGTCTGGCTGGTCCTGTGGCTGGTCTATTATGACTCGCCCGAGCATTCACGGCGCGTGAGCGAAGGGGAGCTTCGCTTGATCCGAAGCGACCCGGTTTCGGACGACGACACGGAGAAGAGCCCAGGCTGGCGTGTCGTGCTGCGTCATCGGGAGGCCTGGGCATTCATTACCGCAAAGTTCATCACCGATCCGGTGTGGTGGTTTTTCCTGATTTGGCTGCCCGATTTCTTCAAGCAGTCGCGTGGTCTCGCCTTGAGTGAGAGTTGGGAGTACCTCGTATCCATCTACGTCGTCGTGACTGTGCTCAGCATCTTCGGTGGCTGGATCACAGGCTATCTCGCCCGTCGGGGATGGACGGTCACCCGCGCACGCAAGACCGGCATGCTCATCTTCGCGCTCCTGGTCATTCCCATCCTCTTCGTCACACATGTCGGCGATTGGCCGGCGGTCCTGCTGATCGGCCTGGCGGGCGCGGCGCATCAGGCTTGGTCGGCCAATCTGTTCACCACGGTGTCGGACATCTTTCCGAAGCGGGCGGTCGCCACCCTCACGGGGCTGGGCGGCCTGGCTGGCGCGACCGGCGGCATGATCTTCCCCTGGCTCACGGGCATGATGCTCGACCACTTCAAGGCGGCCGGGAACGTCACCCATGGCTACGCGGTGCTTTTCTCGATCTGTGCTTTTGCGTATGTCGTCTCTTTCGCGATTAATCACGCCCTCGCCCCTCGTTTCGAACCCATCTCTCTCAACGTCCCATGATCCCGACCCCGCGCCCCTCAATCCGGAGAGCCACGGCTCTCTCCCTTGGTCTTTT
>JAJXYI010000138.1 GCA_021780625.1 bacterium
GCTGGCGAAGCGGCGGACGACGAAACGGTCGCGCGCCACGGCAAGGTCGGAGAGGTAGAACAGCAGCGCCCCCACCGGGGCCATCCACGGCGCCCGGCCCGCGACCGCCAGGCCGCCCCACACCATGCCGGTGATCACGGCGATGTAGGCGAGCACGGGAACGCGCATCCGCCCGAGGTGCGGCCACAGCCAGACCGCCGCCGCGGCGCTCGGGACCGCCATGACCGCCGCGGCCGGCCACGGCCAGGCGCGAAGTTCGAGTGGCCATGACCGTGGCTCATGGGAGCCTCTTGCAGGAGCGGGTGGCGAGACTGGCGCCAATGGGCCATCCATCGGGGTCGTTGAGCTAGGATGACCAGGGGGATAGCGATGCTCCCAGGACCAACCATCATCCGAAAGTGTTCAGCCTGTTCGAACCTCGTTGGGCAGCCAACCTTTTGCTCTGGGAACCTCGGCGGAGCTGTGGAGTGGACGGATGGTCAGCTCGACGCGCCAATGTTGCCGACCGAATCGTGGCTGGTCAAATGCCCCCACTGTCACGCGATGCTCTGGTTCGACGAGCAGGAAGAGTGCGGCCAAAAAGGGGCTTGCTTCGAGGAACTCGAGGAGAGCGAGTATCTCGCCCGAATGCGTACACGGGAAGAGGACGCGGGTCTCGACCCTGGCGCTGGGCATTGCGCGCAGGACAAGTTCTCTGGCTCGCGCATGGTTGACCTGCCGTCCAGGGACGACATCTTCAACTTCCTCGAGCAGAATAGTTTCGAACCGGTCAAAGAACGGTATCTGCACGTCGGGGCGTGGTGGGCCGCCAACGATGACCGGCGCCACGGCGCACGAGAGCAGGCGATGAGCGATAGGGAGGTTGCGAACCTGGAGCGGCTGCTGGAGATTCTGGACCCGTCCGATGAGGGGAGCCTGGTCATGAAGGCTGAAGCCCTGAGGGAGCTGGGGCGGTTCGAAGCGGCCATTGGGCTTCTCGCTGGGCGTCCGTTCAGGTCCCCAATGATGCCGGCCGTAAGAGCCATCAAGACACTGGCTGCTCTTGGCGACCCTTTCGTCGCGGTGGTACCGCAGAGCCCAACGATCTATGCGGCCCCAAAGAACCCGGGTGGCAAGTCCTTTATCGCCGTGGTTCGTCACCAATCGAGGCGGGAGCGCCGGGAAACCCAGTGACGAGTGTCTGGGGACCGGACCCGTCGCTGTTCGGCGAACCGAGGACGAAAGGCACGAACCGGGCGTTACGTGCGCACGATCCCGCTCGCAAGCTCCAGGCGGGCAACACGGAACTCCCGGGGCCGGGAGCAGTCCGGTGAGCGCCGGCACTGAGAGCAAACGCCGGCCGCTCCGCACCGATGCCATCGGCTCTATGGCCGCCTCGCCATCCAAGGACGGGCCGTCCGCCCACTCCGGCTACAATCCAACGGTGAGCCCTAAGGACCCAACACGGACGGCCTCGGAGACCTCGCGGACGGACCTCCACGTGGTGGCGCCGGTCGATGCCGACCCGGTCGCCCATCTCATCGCGGCGCTCACGCTCCAGACACGATTCCCCCGAATCACGCTCGATGTCCTCGCCCCTGTGCCGCTCTCGGGAGTGTGCACGCGACTCGCCCGACTGCTGAACAGCCGGGGCATCGATACCAGTCTCCAACTGATCAAACCAAAGGATTTCCTCAGGCACGACTTGCCGCTCGTGGCCTGCGGCCCGCGGTGCGTGGCTGAGGCGCATGCAGTCGATGTCTCCGGAGCAACGTCCGAGACCGCGCTGAGGGTTCATGAGGCGGCCGCGCGGGCGTGGCCCGGGGGGTTCCTCGTCACCTCCTACCATCCGTCGCGAAACTCGGTCCGCATCCGGAGCAACAACCGTCCCGGACGGGCCGATGAGCTTCTGCTGCGGGCCGACATCGGGGACCCTCGCGACGTTTGCAAGGGTGAGGTCCGACCCGAGGAAATGCTGGAGCTGTTCGACGTCCGCGTCGTCCCCGAGGACCCGTACGGCCTCAGCGATCCCGGCCGGCCGCACTCGGATCAGCGCCTGATCGACGCTGCGACCGGGATACTCACCGCCTTCAACGAGGACAAGGCCGCCTACCGCGAGTTCCGGCGCGCCCTCGCGGCGGCCCACCGCACGAGCTACGCCGATACCGAGATTGCGGCGAGCCTCTTCCCGGCCGCGATGCAGGCAACCGTCCAGTGCCTGGCGTCCTTGCGGCTGGCCACGAGGAACGCGACGGGCCACATTGTTCTCGACGGTCCCGGCGATCGTGGGGCCGGCTTCTTTCTTGCCGGCGGCTGGCTGGAAATCGTGGTCGCGCACGTCCTCGCGCGCAGCCTCCCCGACGGGCGCACAATCGTGCGCAACGCCGGCACCGCCTGGGGCGGAGGCGACGTCTCCTTGACGACGTATGCCGAGACGGACGCCACGTTCGTCTACGACAACCACCTCTTCGTCGTCTCGTGCAAGAACGAGTTCAACGAGGAACGCCTGTACCGCCACCTCGACCGGCTGCGCGCGCTGGTCGCGGAGTTCGGCGAAACGCACGTTCGCCCGGTGCTGCTCTCGACCGAAGCGCTCTCGGACCGCGCTGCGATGCGCTGTCGCGCCTACGAGGTCGCGGCGCTCACCGGCCCCGAGCTGCTTCAGGCGCTTGCAGCCGACATGGCTGCCCGCCAGCCACACAAACTGCTCGGGTGGCTCACGCAGAGCGCTGTGGGCACGCCCGGGCCAGGGTTGGCTGGGTAGGACGACCCACCCCGTCCCCCGCCATCGGTACGTTCTGCGTCCAGTTGAAACCCGAGATGACGCACGTGTTCGCGATTGGCCTGGGCACTCCGAGGGCCATCGACTACAATTTCAGACTCCCAAAGGCCCGAAGCCGACCCAGACCCTCCGCCGCAACCGCTCGGTTCCTCTCTATCGGGCACGCCTGCCGGCGCGGATCGCAGCCATCGGCAATGGACTACCGGGGCGCGCGGCGGAACCGTCGCCGCAGCTCGACGATCCCTTCGGGATGTTGGTCACGCTCGGACAGCGCGCGGAGCAGGGTCACCAGCTGGCGCACATCAAAGGGCTTTTCCAAGAAATAGTCCGCCCCCGCGTTGAGAGCCGCCGCGATCGCATCGAAGTCGTGGTAGCCGCTCATCATCACCACGGGCAGGCGCGGAAAGTGGTCCTTGGCCCACCAGAGAAAGGCGATGCCGCCCTTGTCCCACGGCTCCCCCGGCGAGAGGCGAACGTCGATCAAGGCGACGCTGGTGCCAGCGTCAAGGCTTCGCTCAGCCGCTTCGACGCTTTGCGCCGTCACGACGTCGAATTCGTCCTGGAGTGCGACCTTCAGTAAATGCAGGGAATCAGGCAAGTCATCAAGGATCAGAACTTGTTGCATGTCGGGAGCGTAGCCTAAGGAGTTTATGGGCGCAACGAGGGCGCGCCCCGTCCAGCGTTCGTTAGTGCCTGATCTTCCGAGGCGGCGTGCCGGTTCGAGCGTAAGTCCTCGCCCTACCCCAAGGGTATGTCTTGACTGAATGGGTGAGGATCTGCGTCGGACCCGATCAGGTGACGTTTTCGGGAAGCGTCGCGGTCCCGGGTGAGGCGATCGCGCGGCGGGT
>JAJXYI010000115.1 GCA_021780625.1 bacterium
CGAAGGTCAGACCATCCAGCGAGGCCACAAAATCTCCGTGCCCCTGGAGCGAGAAACGCGGCAGCGCGCGACCCAGGGCAAACGGTGTGAGTTCGGCATCCGAGACGTTCATTTTCCACGCCCCATGCAGCGTTCCGCTCGATGCGGGCATCTGGGAGTGGATGTCCACCAGCATCTCGCCGCCGGAACGAAGATCGACCCGATAACTTTCGCCCTCGGGCACGCGAATGAGGAATGCCTCGAGCGCAAGCCGCGCCGGCGTCTTCATCCTGCCCCCCGAGGCGCGCGCCGACACCAGCAGCGAAACCTGTGAGAATGCCCGGGGCGTCTCGAGTCGCCCCGAGAGCGTCCCCACCGTCTCGATACGCCCCGCCAATGTCCCGGACGGAAGATCGGTCGTCGCTGTGAAATCGAAGCGCGCGTCGCGCCCAGGGGCGAGACCGCCGCCGCGCACTCCAACCTTCACGTCGGCTCGCGAGGCTCCGGCGGGAAGCGGCACCGTCACCACGCCCGCCAAGTCCACGCGCGCGACCGACACGGCAAACGGAAGCCGGATTTTGGATACAATACCCGTCGCCACGGCGCCCTCGCCTCCCTTGGCGGGCGCCTCCGCAGCCCAGGCCGACGCGATGAGCGACGGCCAGGACCGGCTCGGATCAGCGCCCACGGCCTCCGCGTGCGCCGCACCCTTCGCGTTCAGAACATCGACCCGCCACTCCTTGGATTCGAGCCGCTCGATCGACAGCCGCCCGATCAGGGCACGCCAGGGCGAAATTGTCGCGTCCACCCGCGGGAACACCGCGCGCACGCCTGGACGCTCGATGCGCAGGTCGTCCAGGTGAACCCGCGCCAGGTTCGCGGACACGCGACCGACCGACACCCCCAGGCCGGGATGCGACGCCAGCACCCTGCGGACCGCCCAGGTCTGGACCGCGGGAACGAAGGCCAGGCCGGCCACGAGCAACAACAGGGCCGCTGCGATGGCGGCAATCCAAAGTGGCTGGCGGAGGCGATTCATTGCGGAACGCCGATCTGAACCGGACGCCCGCGCCGTTTCGACCAAAAAGCGTGCTCCGTCGTCAACGTTTCTGCTGGCTCTCGCGTTCAAAATCGCATTCCTCGCCGCGATGACTTTCTCCCGGTTTTTCCTTCCCCTGACACTCACGGCCCTCGCGGCCTTTCTCATCCCGGATGTCTCAGGCGCCGTGCGCCATCGCCGGCGCGCGGAGCCCGCCACTCCGAGGGAGGCCTTTCGAGGCGCCATCGTGATCGACGCAGCCACGGGCCGCACCCTCATCGACGAGAACGCGGACGTGGTCTCCCCGCCTGCGAGCATGACCAAGCTGATGACCTTCGCCGTGCTTCAAGACCTCATCCGGAAGGGCACGATCTCGCTTCAAACTCCTGTTCACGTGACTGCCGCAGACTCGCGAATCGGAGGCACCCAGGTCTGGCTGAAGGAGGGCGAGGTATTCCCTGTCGGCGACCTGCTCTACGCGATGCTGATCCAGTCCGCCAACGACGCCGCCTACGCGCTGGCAAACGCCGCCGCGGGGTCCACGGAGGCCTTCGTCCAGCTCATGAACCAGAAGGCTCAGGAGCTCGGCATGACCCGCACCCACTTTCGTTCCCCGCACGGCCTGCCGCCCAAGGACCGTCGCTTTGCGGACAGTGACCTCACCACGCCCCGCGACATGGCCAAGCTGGCGCGGTACCTCGTGCTGAACACCGACATTCTCAAGTACACGTCGATCCGCATCCGCGATTTTGGTACGCCGGAACGCGCCAAGGCCGTGGTCATGGTGAACCACAATCACCTGCTCGAACACGTCCAGGGCGTCGACGGCATGAAAACCGGGTACACCGTGGGCGCAGGCTTTTGCCTCACGGCCACCGCCCTTCGCAACGGCCACCGGATCATCGTCGTCGTGATGGGCAGCCCCGACTACCGCACGCGCGACCGGCACGTGATCGAGCTGATGGACCGCGGGTTTGCCATGCTTCCTCCGGGAAGCCCGGACTTCGTGGCCAATGTTCCGGCCTCCGCGCCGAGCTCGGATTCACCGCTCGCACCCGCCCCCCTGGCCAAGGGTGATGCCGGACTGTCCCCGGCTCCGCTCGCCCCCGCCGGAGATTCCGACTCGGGTCCAGTCATCCACCTCAACATTCCCGGCGCGCAAGGCGGCGGCAATTGAGGCGGTCGTTCAACGCCGCTCTCCGCCAGCCAGACAGGCCTTCAGGAGTGTCGCCTTGAGGATGTTGAGCCGGATCGGCTTCGACACATAGTCGTCCATGCCCGCCTCCAGGCACTTTTCGCGGTCGCCCTGCATCGCGTTTGCCGTCAGGGCCACGATCCAGAGGCGCCGCCGGTCTGGCCACTCCCGGGCAGCTTCGAGCTGCCTTACCCGGCGAGTCGCCTCGAGGCCATCCATCTCCGGCATCTGCGTATCCATCAGCACCGCATCGTAACGCTTCTTCCGGACCGCCTCCAGGCCGATCGCCCCGTTGTCCGCCAGTTCCGCCTTACACCCGAGTTTTTGCAGCATGGCCACCGCCACTTTCTGATTCACCGGATTGTCCTCGACCACCAGAACCTCGAGATTTTCCAGCGGACGAGCGGTCTCTTCCGAAACCTGATGCACCACAGGCGCGGTTCCCGCCAGGCACGAGGACAGCGCCGAACGCAGGTTTGTCGAACGCACCGGTTTGATCAGACAAAGCCGGACCCCTGAGGCACGCTGCACCTCCGCGGGAATGCGGTCGAGCAGCGGGGTCATCATGATAACCGGAAGCTCCGCGTACCGCGGATCTCCGTGCAGCTGGCGCGCGAGGGTGAGTCCATCGATGCCCGGCATCTGGGAGTCGAGCATCACCATGTCGAACCTGCGCCCCGCCGCGGTCTCACGATCGAGCCGATCCAACGCCGACGCCGCGTCCCCGGCCGTGAGAACATCCATCCTCCACTCCCTCGCCTGCTGCTCGATCAGCCTGAGGCTCGTGGCATTGTCGTCTACGATCAAGAGCCTCCGGTTCCCCAGGTCTCCAGACTGCCGGTCAATCAGCGGCGCCGGGTCGCGGAAAGGCAGCGGCACACGAAACCAAAACGTCGATCCGCTGCCGATCTGGCTGCGCACGCCAATCGTGCCCCCCATCCGCTGCACCAGATGCCTCGATATCGCAAGGCCCAGACCCGTGCCTCCAAACCGGCGCGTGGTCGAGGTGTCCTCCTGGACGAAGGGATTGAACAGCAGCGGCTGGATATCCGGCGCAATGCCTATGCCGGTGTCCTGGACTTCGATCAGGAACACGCGCCTGCCGTCGCCATCGCCCTCTCCCACCACCCGCACGATCACTTCGCCCTGGGTGGTGAACTTCACCGCATTTCCGATCAGGTTCGTGAGCACCTGCCTCAGACGGTGCGAGTCGCCGAGCACACGGGTCGGCAGCCTGGGATCCACGTCCAGAA
Source organism: bacterium (assembly GCA_021780625.1). Next base: position 3,467 of record JAJXYI010000115.1, read on the forward strand.
CCAGTTCGACGTTCTTCTTCCCCGCCGCCACGGCGTGCAGTTCCGCCGCATCCTCGACGAGCTCCCTGAGGTCGAACTCGACCTCCTCCAGCTCAAGCCTGCCTGCCTCGATTTTCGAAAGATCCAGGATGTCAGATCGGA
>JAJXYI010000544.1 GCA_021780625.1 bacterium
TACCACCGCTCGACGCCTTGCGATCAATCGCCTGAAGCGGCGGAGCATTTCCCCAATCTCACCCGAAACCCCTAAACCAGACTTCACCGCCAGTCGCGAACCCGGCGTCGAACACCAGGTGATGGCCAGGCAGGAGTGGGCCATCCTTGAAAAAGCGATCACCAACCTGCCACAAGGCTGCCGCTCAGTCCTCCTCCTCCGCAAAATTGACCTCCTTTCCCATCGCGAAATCGCCGACCGCCTCGGCATCGCCGTCAGCACAGTCGAAAAACAACACGCCCGCGCCCTTCGCCTGCTGAAGGCCGCGCTCGAGTCCGCTCTCGATCAGCCCGCCGGCGACGACCAACAGCGCCGGAACAAGGAGGCACGTCCATGAGCTCCTCTCCGAATCTCCGTAAGTCCGACGCTGACGAACAGGCCGCCCTCTGGGCCGCCCGTCTCGACGGCGCGTCATTGAAGGACGGCGATTACGCCGAACTCCGTGTCTGGTTGGATCAGGACCCGTCTCACCGCACCCTGCTCTCCGACTACTGCCAGTTCTCCGCCGATCTCGAACGCCGCCTCCCCGATCTCGTGGAGGCCGGCTTGGTCGAGCTCCCCGCCACCCGTAATCCGGTCCCGCGGCGGCGCATGCGCGCCTGGATCTTCGCCCTCGCAGGAACCTGCGCCGCAGCCGCCGCAGTCGCATTCCTCTGGTTCGCCCGGCCGCAGACTCAATACGAGGCCTACGCAACCTCCATGGGCCAGCGCAAATCCATCACACTGTACGATGGTACGCACATCGAACTCAACGCCGACACCAGTCTGCTCGTCGAAACAGACAAGCGCCGGCGCCACGTCCGTCTCGCTTCAGGCGAGGCCTTCTTCCATGTCGCCAAGGATCCGTCACGCCCCTTCACCGTGTCGACTCCCTCCGGCTCCGTCCGGGTCACCGGCACCGTGTTCGACGTGTCCACCGACGCCAAGTCCGAGATCGACGTGACCGTGGTCGAGGGCCACGTCCTGGTGCACCCGAGTCAGACCGGTACGACTTCCCACCCGGAGGTCGTGGCACTTTCGGCGGGCGACAGCCTCGCAGCCGACGCCAAGGGAGTGACCGTGCGCCACCTCAGCGACGCGTCGGTCCAGGATGCTCTGGCCTGGAGAACCGGACAGGTCGTATTCGACGGCACTCCGCTCAGGGAAGCCCTCGCCCGTTTCGCCCGATACCACGGGCGCGGGATCACTGCCAGCGAGGCCGCCGGCAAATTGCGCCTCGGGGGACGCTACAGCCTCGACGATCTCGACGGTTTCCTCTCCAACCTCGAGGAGGCACTTCCTGTCAAGGTCACCCAGGAGTCCTCCGGCACAATCCGCGTGAGCCTTCGTTCGGAACCCTAGCCAGCGGTCCGCCGCCCTACCCCACGTGCGACCGCTCAAGGCAGTCCCCCTATTCCTCGTCGTTCTCCTTATCGGTCTGGCCGCCACCCGAGCGGCGGCCGAACCCGTTCGCTTCTCGATTCCCGGCGGACCCGCAGACCAGGCGCTCCTCGCCTTCTCACACCAGTGTCACGACGAGGTGCTCTTTTCGTACGATGACCTGCGAAAGGTAAAGGCCAACGCCGTCTCGGGCCTGCTTGAACCCACCGAAGCTCTCGCGCGCCTGCTCAAAGGCACCCCCTACATGGCGCACCGCAGCGGGCCCCATCAGTTTGTGGTGAAACGGGCTCCGCCCACCCTCACCTCCTCCGTGCGGGGCCGACTGCTCGAGCCCGGGGGATCGCCGGCACGGGACATCCGCGTCGGATTCGCCGACGCCGGCCTGTTCATGCTCACCGATGACAACGGTGAGTATTTTTTTCCAGCCGTCCCGCCCGGACGGCACCTCCTCTCCGCTTCTCTCGACGACGCCGTTCCAGTCCGCACTGAAGTCAATGTGCCCCGCGACAGCGGCACGATCGACGTCGGCACCCTGACCTTTCGCCGCTCCGACGACCCGGTCCCCATGGACCCCTTCACCGTGAATGGCGGCCCGGCCGGCATCGGGCGTTTCGACCGCTCGCTCAACACCCCTCTCCCCCACACCGCCGCCGGCAACATCGATCTCTTCCGCACCGAGGACGAGGCCCTCCCCTACACCATCTTCAACCGGGCCCAGATCTCCCGCAGCGGCGCGGTCAACCTGAACGAGTTTCTCCAGCGCGAACTCCTCGATAGCGACGCCGCGACACGCCCGCCCGACGAGGACGGCAGCGCCGATGCCTTCAGCGCCGGCAGCAGCAACCTCAGTCTGAGAGGCTACAACTCCGACGAGACCATCGTGCTCGTCAACGGGCGCCGCCTGCCCGAAATCCTCACCAGCGGACGCGACACCCGTCCTCCGCCGCCCGACGTCAATTTCATCCCGCTCAGTCTCGTCGAACGCATCGAGGTGCTCCCAATCTCGGCCTCCGCTCTCTACAGCGGCAACCCCGTCGGCGGAGTCATCAACATCGTCCTTCGACCGACCACCGACGACACCGAGCTCACCACGACCTACACGAATGCACTGGGCGGCTTCGACGCGCCCCAGGCATCGATCTCACTCCAGCACGGGCAGAGTCTGCTCGGTGGAAAACTCCAGGTCCGCCTCAGCCTATCGCTCTCCCGCGAAGTTCCTCCCACCGAGACCGAGCTGGGCCTTATCCGCACCCACATGCCCGTGCCGCCGGACCTCTCGAGCCCCGTATATCGCGCCACACCAAACATCCGCAGCGCAGACGGGCTCCCGCTTTTCGGGCCAGGCACCTCGTCGGTGACCTCCGTACCCGCGGGCGCCGATGGCACCGAAAGTCTACCCGCATTCCAGGCGCGGGCCGGCGTGCGCAGCCTGTCCCTGTTCAAGGCGCCCGCAGGCATGGACAACTCGCCCAATAGCATCGACTACTCCTTCGGCCGCCGCCAGCGCAGCGGCAGCATCTTCGCGTCCGCCACCTACGACGTCACACCCTGGCTGCAACTTGGCGCCGATGGCATCATTTCCAACGCGGTCGCGCACCGGGGGCTGAGCGTGTTCACCGGCGACCTCCTGCTCCAGGCCTCCTCACCCTTCAACCCGTTCGGCAAGGATGTCCGCGTCTCGCTCAACGAAACCGCGCCCGCCTTGGGCGAAGGTTACGGCGAGGCCCACCTCGACTTCTCCGCGATCGTGCTCGGCGCCCTCATCAAGGGCCCGAAAGGCTGGTCCGCGTCACTGGACGCCCAATACGGCCGCAGCATCACCCGCTACCGCGGCCTCGTCGGCGTCGATTCCACCCGCTGGCAGCAACTCGTGGATTCCGGCGAGTACAACCCCCTCCGCGACACCCAGGTCTTCGGCCCTCCCCAGGCATTCTACGACAAGGCGCTCATCTTCTACGGATCGCCCAACCAGTTCGTCACGCTCGGGGATTACGACACGCTCGACACGGCCTTCCGGCTCACCAACACCTCGCTGCGCCTCCCGACCGGCATCTCCACCGTGAACGGTGGCGTCGACTACCGCCGCAACCACCTCGCCGGCTACCTCGACAAGCGGACCTACGGCGACGGCTCCCTCGCCGGGATCCCGCAATACTGGGAGGGCCGCACGCTCGAACGGGTGAGC
>JAJXYI010000511.1 GCA_021780625.1 bacterium
GCTCTGCCATGCGACGGCTGGCGGCCCGGAGGTGACCCAGGCAATCCGCGCCCTCGGCACCCAGACTGGCAGAATGGTCCTCCGCGAGGATCTCGGCGAACCCCTCGATGCTCCGCAGCGGGGCCCGCAGGTCATGTGAAACCGAGTAGCTGAAAGCCTCCAGTTCCCGGTTTGCGTGCTCCAGCTCCCGTGCGCGGCCGGCCAGTTCCGCATTCAGCCGGACGACCGCCGCCTGAACGCGCTTCCGCCTCAGGGCTTCGACGAAGGCCGGCGCCACCTCCTGCACCACTCTCAGATCCTCCGCCTCGTACGGCACGGATTTGTCCGCCAGCACGATCACGCCGATCACCTCGAGCCCGTCCGTCATCGGAGCCACCATGATTCGACGGGTGCGAAAGAGTCCGCCGAACAAACCAATCGCGCCGGCGTCGGACCCCTCGGTGATTTCGCCTCGTGCCGATTCCATAACGCGGGTCAGGACCTCATCGGGTGCCTGCGACTTCAAGCCTTCGACCGCACCGGCATCCAACCCGCGCGAGACCCACACGGACGGATTCAGGGACAGCGCATCCAGCAGCCCCTCCCTGCTCCGCTCCGCGGCGACAGCCTGCGTGCTGCCTGTGAGCGATTTCACCACGTCGAGCAGCACGGCGGCCTCATCCCTGCCGGCAGCGGGCCCGAGCGACTCACGCAGGATCCGGTTGATGCCGCCCAGCACCGCGGACTGCCGGGCGATCTTGTGCTGAGCCTCGATGCGCTCGGTGATGTCCGCGAAAATCGTATACACCTGGTCGATGCCTCCGCCCGCGGCGCCCTGGAGCGGAGTGGCGTCAATCCGGATCCAGTGGCGACGGCCGTCCCTGGGGTTCATCACGCCCATGATCACGTTGCGCACCGCACTGCCGGTCCTCAGGGCGACCATGGCCGGATGCTCGACTCCGGGGAATGGAGTGCCGTCCTCCCGCACCGTGAGCTCCTGCTCGTCGACGGAGGTCCTTCCGGTGAACTCCGTCGGGGAACGCCCGAGGATCCGTTCGGCGGCGGGGTTCATTGAGACAATGTGCCCCTGCGCATCCTGGTAGACCACGCCCTGCCCCATCGTCTCGAACAGCCGCCGGTAGTGCTCCTCCGAGCGATGCAGGGCTTCCTCCGTCCGTTTTCGCGCGGTGATGTCGGCCACGGTCACCAGTGCGAACCGCGAGGTGCCGGCAGCCTGGGGGAAGGTGATTCCCATCCAGCCGTGCACCATCTCGCCATCCGGACGGCGAAATCCGATTTCGGAGCGATACACCTCGCAGCCCTCCGCGAAGGCCTTCAGTTCATCGCAATTCTCGAACTCAACCGACAGGCCAAACCGGGTTCGGGACTGCCCCACGAGCTCGGCCTTTGAACCGACTCCGAACAGGGTCAGGGCGCTGGGGTTGGCATCGATGATGACACGCGATTCGCACAGCCGCCGGACCGCCTCGTGGCCGGCCTGGAAGTGTTCGGTCCAGCCTCGCGTTCCCTCGCTTCGCATGGCGTCGATCTCATCCGAGACGGCCGACCAGTCCTCGACCCAGAGCGCGACAGGCGCGCTTTCAAAGACCTCGCGGAATCGCCGCTCGCTCTCCTTCCAGGCGAGCGTGCGGCGCTCGACGGTGTCCTCGAGCTCGTTGCGGATCCGGAGATTCTTCCGCTCCTCCCGGCGCTGCTCGGTAACGTCGCGAGTGACGACCAGGAAGCGCTGCCCGGCGGCCGCCCCGTATCGGAGCGGGAGCATCAGCGAGGCGAAGCACCGGACGCCGTTGCCGGGAGTGTCCTGGGTCTCTTCATACATGACCGGTTTTCCCGTGGCGGCGCAGCGGATCCAATGGGCCTCCACGTCGGGGGGCGGGATTCGTTCAGAGGCACCCGGAAGCTTCTCCGACTGCGGGTTCCTGCTCACGACCTGAAACCGTCCGTCCGGAATGCGCTCGACCACGAGCAGCCCGTCCGAGACGAGCTCAAAGACGTCGCGATACAATTCCTCGCTCTCCCGAAGCGCGTTCTTCGCCCGAAGGGAGAGGATTCCGTAGGCCATGTCCGAGGTCATCTCGCCGAGCAGCGAGGACTCCTCCTCGGAAAATGCATCCGACTCCTCGGCGTAGATGTTCAAGGCGCCAAAGGCCTCGTCGCCGTTCATCAGCGGAAGCACGATCGACGATGCGAATCCGCGCTTCAGGGCCTCGGACCTCCAGGGTTCGAAGTCCGGATCCGTGAGGATATGCCGGCACGCCTTGGGCCGTTTGGTGCGGATGGCGGTGCCCGTCGGACCGCGTCCTCGTTCGGTGTCGGACCAGGTGATTGCGGCGCGCTCCAGGTATCCGTCCTCGAAGCCGACATGGGCGACTGGACGGACGGTCTTTGCGTCGTCGTGTTCCGCGTAGCCGACCCAGGCGAGCCGGTAGCCGGCGTGCACGACGACGACGCGACAAATCGAGTTCAGGAGTTCCGTCTCGGACGTCGCGTGGACCAGGGCCTGGTTGCAGGCGCTCAGCGCGCGGAGCGCCCTCAATGCCCGGCGCAGGCGCACCTCGGAGGAATCGGACGGGATGCCCAACGCCGCGGAGGGTGAGTCTCCGCCACGGCCTGCCGTATCCGTTCCGATAGTTGGATGGGGTATGCTCATGATGCGGCTGGAGCGCATCGGCGCGACCTGACGACGGAGAGTCTCTTCCGACAGGGGTCTGGACACAAGCACGCCGTGGCAACCCGGCCCGATTCCCGGGGTGTCCTCAGCGCACGTTCCGGCGGATCGTGCGCTTGCGCAGCACCTCAACGAAGTTCCGGACGAGCTGCGAGGGGTCCTTCTTCTGCCAGACGGCCCAGAGCGAAAAGGTGTTCTCCCCGGAGATCGCGATGGGTTTGGCAACGACCTCGCCGGCCATGCGGCTTTCGTACACGCCCGGCAGGATCGACACCCCTTGGACACCGGCCACCATCGCCATCAGGGAACTCGAGCTGTCGACGGTCTTGAAATACGGAGGGCGCAGCCCCTTCTGCTGGAAGAGGTCCCGCAACACGCCGGCGTGACCGCGTCCGTCCTGGTCGGGGGCGACCGCCAGCAGGCGTTGCGAAGCCAGGTCCTCCAGCGACAGTCGGCGGGACCGTGCGAGCGGGTGGCGGCGCGCCATCACGGCGACGAAGGGAGACCGGACGACGCGGAGGCATTCGAACTCCTCCTCATCCGTGCCCGAGAGCTCAGCCAGGATCCCGATCTGGATCTCGCCGCGCCGCAGGGCCGCCTGTTGCTGGCGAAGCCGGATCTCCACCAGATTCACCTCCACGTCCGGGTACCGTGCGTGAAAAGCCGCGAGGGCCGCGGGGATGAATCCGCCCGTGAGCGCGGCACTGTTGCCGAGCGTCAGCCGGCCCCGGAGTCCGTGGGCGGCATCGCGCGCGAGCAGAGGCAGGGCATCGGCCCGCGCCAACAACGCACGCGCCTCCTCCAGGAGGGCCGTGCCCGCATCCGTGAGCCGCACTCGCTTGGTATTGCGGTCGAACAGCCGGGTGCCGCAGGCGTGCTCCAGGTCGCGGATCTGCTTGCTGAGGGCGGGCTGCGCCACCCGCAGGCGCTCCGCC
>JAJXYI010000638.1 GCA_021780625.1 bacterium
TACGTCGGCAGATAAATGTCCAGAGGCTCGCGTCCGGACCGGGCTCCGTTGCGCTTGGCGCGCAGACTATGCCCGGTGGCTTTCGGATTCCGAAAGCCAAAGCGGAACCGAGGTTCCGCACTGCAAATTCTGAAGTCTCCTAGATTCTAGCTCCTAACTCCTCCCCCCTGACTTCTGCCCTCCGACTTCTGCTCACACCAGCTCGCTGAGCCGGGTCGCCTCGGGCCTAAGCGGCACGAGGTCGAGTAGATTCACGGGCTGGTTGCGGCGGATGGACTCGACGCCGGAGATGCCCACGAGGATGGACGCGGCGCCCTGTTCGTGGCCGGCGAAGCGGCCGAGTGGGTCGGTCGAGGGCGAGGTCGGGTCGTAGAATGAGCGGCAGAGAATTTCGTCCGCGCCGCCGTGGGGGCCGTGCTGGGCGTCCACCGGGACGAGGTAGCTGTTCTTGAAGTGCGGATACACGCGGATCCACTCGCCCTCGGCCTCCGCGCCGGGCTTCTGGTCGAGCTTGAAGTCCCCGGGCCGGACCGCGCGGTTCATGTGCGTGCCGATGAATTCGTGATACTCGAGGCGGCCGCGGTCGCCGTTGAAGCAGACGCGCATGCCCTCGCGCGGGCTGTAGCAGGTGAGCGAGTACGTCAGGACCTGCCCGGTGCGGTAGCGGACGTTGAGCGACATCTGGTCGAAAATCGTGATGTCGTCGCGGAAGACGTTCCGGTCGCGCACGTAACCGGAGTCGGCCTCGCCCGCGAGGTAGAGCTTGCGGAAGGGCTCGGATTCCTCGAGGTCGAGATAGAAGGGATCGCTCTTTGCCTCGGGGTGACCCGTGTAGCGGGGGTACGCGGCGAGTGCGCCGTCTCCACGGGCCTCGGCGTTCTTCTTCCCGTAGAACACGAGGTCGCCGAACGCGAAGACCTGGCTCGGGATGGCGTCGAGCCACCAGTTCACCAGGTCGAAATGGTGCGTGCTCTTGTGCACCAGCAAAGTGCCGGAGACGTCCGCCTGGGCGTGCCAGCGGCGGAAGTAGTCGGCACCGTGATTCGTATCGAGCAGGTACTCGAGATTGACCGAATGCACCCGACCGATGGTGCCGGCGGCGAGCAGCTCCTTGACCTTCGTGCGGAAGGGGGCCCAGCGATAGTTGAAGGCCACGCGCACGCGCCGGCCGGTCTCGCGGACGGCGTCTAGGATCGCCCGGCACTTCGCGGCGTCGATCGTGAGCGGCTTCTCGGTGATGACGTCGCAGCCGGCGCGCAGCGCCCGGACGATGTACTCGTGGTGGGTCGCGTCGGTGGTGCAGACGAACACCACGTTCGGCCGGGTGGCGCGCAGCATCTCGTCGAAACGGTCGTGGGGGTAGGCGGGCACCGGGGCGGAGCCCCACGCCGAAGCCATCAGGCCGTTGTAATAGGCCATCCGCGCCGGGCTGAGGTCGCACAGTGCGACCAATTCGTTCGCCTCACGGTAGGTTGTGACGAGCGGTTCGATGAAGCTGATGGCGCGGCCGCCGGTTCCGACGAAGGCGTAACGGGTCTTGGGCATCGGGGGGAGGGTGCTAGAAGCCCTCCAGCATCAGGGTACGCCCTGGGACGGCAAACGGAGAAAGATTCGGACGGTCTGAACAACGCGTTGTTTCCGTGGACCCACTTGGCCTATCTAATTCCTACCTCCCCATGAAATACCTCCTGTTGCCCGTCCTGGCCGCCGTGTTGGGAACCTCCCTGTTTGCCACGACCGAGCCGCCGCGCGAGTGGATCGACCCCGACACCGGCCACCGCATCATCCGCCTGTCCGATCAACCGGGCACGGAAAGCCTTTACTTCAACCTCAATGCCTACTCCCCGGACGGGAAGCTGATGGTGGTGACCACCCACGACGGCATTTCGACGATCAATTTGGAAACCCGGAAGGTGGAGCCACTCGTGGAGGGACGTTTCCGGGTGATCATGGTCGGGCACAAGACCGGGGACGTTTACTACTCCCAGTGGAAGGACGGGAAGACCTGGGTCTACGCCACCAATATGGAGACGAAGGCGACCCGGCAGGTCGCGGTGCTCGACCGCGGCGGCGTGTCCGCGGTGAACGCGGACGAGACGCTGCTGGCAGGCACGATTTCGGCGAGCCAGGACCGCGGCTGGCAGCGCGGCGTCGTGCACAGCCAGGAGCCGGAGCATCCAGGCCCCGAATACACGGCCCGCTGGCCCGACGGCCGTCCGATGTCCTTCGCGACCGCCAAGGAGTACCGCCTGCACCAGCAGCTCGAGCGCGTGCGCTCTGAGCCTCCCATGGAGCTGTTCACGCTCAACATCGCCACCGGGAAGGTGAACGTGATCCTCCGCCAGAAGGAATGGCTCAACCATGTCCAGTTCTCGCCGACGGATCCCAACCTCATCATGTTCTGCCACGAGGGTCCCTGGCACGAGGTGAACCGCCTCTGGACGATCCGCACCGACGGCACGCACCTGCACAAGGTTCACACGCGCCGGATGAACATGGAGATCTGGGGACACGAATTCTTCAGCCCCGACGGGAAGAACATCTGGTACGATCTTCAGACCCCGCGCGGCGAGGTGTTCTGGCTGGCAGGATACAACCTCGAGACGGGCCGCCGCACTTGGTATGCGCTGCACCGCAACGAGTGGTCCGTGCACTACAACGTGTCGCCCGACGGCACGATGTTCGCGGGCGACGGCGGCGACAGCGACATGGTCGCGCACGCGCCGGACGGCAAGTGGCTCTACCTGTTCCGTCCCCGCAAGGTGCCGGACGTCGCGGGCATCAAGGCGCCAGACTCCGCCGAGCTCATCCATCCGGGCCGGCTGGTGGCCGAGAAACTCGTGAACATGAGCCGCCACCAGTATCACCTCGAACCCAACGTGCGGTTCTCGCCGGACGGCAAGTGGGTGATCTTCCGCTCCAACATGTTCGGCCCCACCCAAGTCTTCGCTGTCGAGGTCGCGAAGGCGAAGTGAAGTATTGAACAGAAGGCAACGAAGGTAACGAAGAGCTTGGGGCAGGCGGAGTCCGGGTTGCAGAACTGTATCCCTGGATCCGAAATCGCTTCATTCGAGACCATCGCAATTTCCTCTGATGCCAGGGCTTCAAAGACCTCTTCGTTCCCTTCGTTTCCTTCTGTTCAAACAGGTATGGATCGGCTTTGGCATTCTGTGGATCGTTTGTTTCGCGCGGGCGAATAGCCTTCCTGTTTCCCCTGACGCTCGGTTCGCGGTGGTCGGCGTCCTTGCGTCGGATGAGTTCAATCATGGCTTGGCTCACTGGACGGCGGAGCTCGAGAAGGGCGGATCGGTGGCGGCTGCTGGGGGCGTGCTCGACATCGACGTGCCGCGCGGCTGCTCGTTGTGGTTTCGAAAACCGTTCAGCGGACCGATCCTGATCACCTACGAGGCGACCGCGGTGAAGGCGGGCGGACCGAACGACCGCGTCAGCGACTTGAACTGCTTCTGGATGGCGCGGGATTCCCGCACGCCGGGCGACCTGTTCGCCTCGCGGCGCAGCGGGAAGTTCGCCGACTACGACGTCCTGCGCTGCTACTACGTCGGCCTAGGCGGTAATTACAACACGACTA
>JAJXYI010000057.1 GCA_021780625.1 bacterium
GTACCCGCTTCCGAGGATGCGTCCGAGGTCGGCCGGATAGGATTCGGTCGCCGGGTGTTTCAGGAGATAGCCGTACGTGATGCTGTCGCCCACGCAGGCGACTCGGATCGGGCCCGCCGCGGCAGCCGCAACAAGGGCTGTCGCACACAGGCAGAGCAGGGCGGTGAGGATGGATTTCAGGTGGCTCATGGCGGTGAAAAGTCGAGGGGCGCTCAGGGGATGAACTTGCGCTGTCTCAGCCAGTAGAGGCAGTCACGATCCCAGGGCGGGGCGTGATGTCCGGGGCGGTTCAATCCCATGCCGTGGCCGCCTTTTTCGTAAATGTGCAGGGCAAACGGCACACCCGCGCGGCGAAGGGCCTCGGCGAACATCATGCTGTTCTCCATCGGCACGGTCTTGTCATCGAAGGTCGACCAGATGAAGCACGGGGGCGTCTGCGCGGTGACGTGCTTTTCGGCCGACAATGCGTCGATCAATTGCTGCGACGGATGTTTGCCCAGGAGCAGCTCGCGGGAGCCTTCATGGGTGAACTTTCCCATCGTGATCACGGGGTAGCAGAGGATGCCGAGGTCGGGGCGCGAGCTCACGCGTTCGATGGGATCGGAGGCGTTCGGATTGCCCGCATCGAAATGCGTGAGGAGCGTCGCCGCCAGATGGCCGCCCGCCGACGAACCGATGATTCCAACCCGCGCCGGGTCGAGGCCGTCCCGCTGCGCGAATAACCGCACCATGCGCAGGGCGCGCGTCGCGTCCTCGAGTTCGACGGGATTCCGATACCCGTAGCGGCCGAGCCGATACTTGAGCACGTAGCAGGCGATGCCGTGCGCCGACAGCCACTCCGCGTAGCCTGCCCCCTCGTGATCGGCCAGAAGCCAGTATCCGCCGCCGGGCAGGATGAGCATGGAGGCGCCGTTGCGTTGCGCGACGGGCGGCAGATAGGGCGTCAGCGTCGGGATGTCCTCCGGACGATTGCCAAAGGCGCCTGGAGCGCCTTGGGGCCAGAGCGGGATGGGCGCTTGGGGCGGCTGATCGACGGCGAACAGCGGCATCGCGAGGAACAGGAAACCGGCGAATAGAGTGAGGCGGGCAAGGACCATTGGGGCGGGGAGGGTTGAGGGCGTTTGTGCCTGGGTTGGACGACATTTGCATCGTTTTTTGTATCCGGCAATTCGACAGACTCGGATTGTGCCGTTTCGATCGAGGCGCCGTCGTCTGCCGGCGTTTACGCTCAAGCCAACTCCCACCATGCCCTCAGTTCCCGGTCTCCGCAGCGCCCGTGAAAAGGTCGGGCGGCTCGGCTATTTCGGCCGCATGCTCGACAAGGTACGCCTCCACGCCCGGGGGCTGCTCCCGCCCGACTACGTGACGAACCTCGGTTACGGCGTCCCCCGGTCCCTCGATGGGCGTTGCTGCACGTTTCTCGGGGTCCGCTACGAGGCCCTGGTCGCACGCGTGCTGCAGGGTGGTTCGGACGAGGAGATCCTTGCCTGGGCCCACGCGAATGGGACGCCGCGCAGCGATGCGGACTGTGAATTATTCAACGCCTTCATGAGCAAACGCGGCTGGCGCGACGACGGTTCGGAGACGCTTCGCAGGCGGATCGTCGAGTTCGGCCTTACCGGCAAGCCGATCGAAACCTATTTCGACCTTTTCGATTACGACGAAGGGCGCGCCTTGTGAGGCTGCGCCCTTCGTAGGATCGGCGTTCGCGCGCGCCGGCTGCCGTCTCAGTTGCCCAGGGCGGCGTAGAAGGTCTGGAGGTTGATCAGGGAGAAGATCTCCTCCTGTTGTTGCTGGGGCAGTTTCAGGAGCGCCTTGAAATAGCCGCGCGCCAGTCCGTCGGAGCAACCCTCGATGTAGTGCGCCGCGTCGGCCGAGCCCGTGTTGTGGTGCCAGAAGAACGTGGCGATCCCGGCCTGCACATCCGCGTTGTTCGCACGAAGCAGCACATAGGCCTCGACCAGCGCCTCCGCGGTCTTTGCGCCTTTCTCCCCGAGAAGCGGACGAAACAGCAGAGTCGCGTCCTCGCGGTCCGTGCCGAAGAGCTGCGACGGCATGCCGTCGGGGGTGATCAGCAACTCGGGGTTGCGCGCGCCGAGGAGGAAGCCGACCTGCTGTTCGTGCCGTGCCCGATCCTCGGGCGTCGCCAAGCGCCGGTGCACGAATTCGAGCAGCGATTCCATCTGCACCAGTTCGTCCGGCCTGGTCGGCGGACGTAGCATGATCGCCGCGGCGGGATTGACCAGGTGCTGTCTCAGCGTCGTCTTGGTCACGGGAAGCCGGTCGGCAAACTCCGCCGCGGCCACGGCCGCCGGGAAGATGGCCTTGAAAAGAACCGCGGATTGGCTCGTGACCGCGGGGTTGTCTTCGAGAAGACGCTGCAGGACGTTGAGCGCCATCCTGGCATTGGTGACAGGGTCTGGGCGCGGGCCCCGGGCGTCGCTGAGGAAGGAGAGTTGGGTGCCGTCTGGCGAGGCTGGGTTCATGGCGGGCTGGGCATCAAACTCTCGCAGGAATGAAGTGCAAGCAAGGCTTTGAAAATTCGCGGCGTGCCGGGGTTGCGGCTCCGGCGTCGGTGGCTAGGCTCAGCTCATGAGCGACTTCAACCAGGCGGCGGAAGGGAGCGACGCCAAGCGTCTGTTTGCCAGGCTGCGCGACAACATGCGCCTGTCGATCAAGGGCAAGGACGACGTGATCGATCAGGTGCTGATCGGACTGGCGTCGGGCGGCCATGTCCTGATCGAGGACCTCCCGGGCCTCGGCAAGACCACACTCGCCTATGCGCTGGCGCGCTCGATGGACTGCGAGTTTTCCCGCATCCAGTTCACCAGCGACCTCCTGCCCGGCGACCTCACCGGCGTGGGCATCTACGACGAGGCGCGCCGCGAGTTCGTGTTCAAGAAGGGGCCGGTGTTCGCGAACATCGTCCTTGCCGACGAGATCAACCGCGCGACCCCCAGGACCCAGTCCGCCCTGCTCGAGGTGATGGACCGGGCGCATGTCACGGTCGACGGAGTGAGCCATGCGGTCGGCGAGCCGTTCATGGTCTTTGCAACCCAGAATCCCGCGGATCGAGAAGGGGCGTTTCCGCTGCCGGAGAGCCAGATGGATCGGTTCTTCCTGCGCATCCACATGGGGTATCCGGCGGAGGCGGACGAGATCGACATCCTAAGGACAGCGAGGATCGGCTACGACTCGATCCCTGCGAGGCCGGTCGCGACGCGGGAGGAGATCCAGCGGGCGCGTTCCGCCGTGCTTGGCGTCTTTGTCGAGGAGTCTGTGCTGTACTACATCCGGCAGATCGTGGCCGCGACGCGCGGCGAAGCGGCGTTCAGGGCCGGCATCTCGGTGCGCGGCGGGCTGGCGCTGAAGGTGGCCGCCCAGGCGAGGGCTCTGCTGGACGGCAGGGATTTCGTCATCCCCAACGACGTCTCCGTCCAGGCGGTGCCTGTGCTCGCGCATCGGCTGGCGCTCGCCGGGCCGCGGCGCGAGGCGCTCGAGGAGCGCCGCGAGACCGGAGAGCTTCTCCTCAGGCTGCTCGCATCGATCCCGCCGCCGTCGTGAATTCCCCCGTGCGCCAAGGCTC
>JAJXYI010000706.1 GCA_021780625.1 bacterium
ACGCGACTTTCTGGCGAAGAACATGGCGACACCTCCGTCCCGCATGGTAGAGGCTCAGCCACGGCCGGTCCATCGACGCGGGATTGACCCCGCCTTGATTGTTGCTTGACACCCAACTCGCTGAGAGCAGGGGGCTTGCGGAGTTCTGGTCGAACCCCCGGTCGGCCGGCAGGGACACCGGCATTCGGCGGATGAAACGTCCCGACGCCCGCGCGGCCTTACGGGTGTGCCTTCGCAGTCCTCTCGGCTTCGTCCTCTTCCGCGCGCCGCTGCCCGACGGACGGAACGGGTTGCTGGCTGCGCCACAGCGCCGACAGCATGAGCACCACGAGCGGTCCGGTCACGGCCATCACCGCGAAGCTGGACACCGAGATCCCCGTCGGCACGTACAGCATCCACGCAACAACCATCACGACGACCCATCCGCCCAATGCGGTCCAACGATTCAGATATCCGGTCATTTCGCACCTCGCTCCCCGAGATCCGGCGGCCGTCCCCGTCGGATCGAATGGGACCGTCCGCCGAACTGTCGGTGCTACCGGCGAGCATGTTACCGGGCCCCGCCCCGTGACGTCTGTGCCGTTCTGCACACCCCGCCGGCCCTCGCACCCGGCGCAGGGCGCCGGGCGGAGCTGCCGGCCGGGCTGCCAGGCGGCGGCCGCCCGGCGTGGTATACTAGCGGGGTCAGGTTGGACAAGAGCATTTCCGCTTTGCCGCGTCAGATCGAACCGAGCCTCGAAAACTCGCCTTTCCCGCACGAGGCATCAAACCCGGAAGAGCCATTCTCCATCCCGCCCGAAGTCCGCCTCCGGATCTCCGGCGACAGCACATCGATGCACGGGCGATGACGGCCCAGCATCACCACCTCCCGCGGAACGCGGGAAGGAGATCGAGCCAATGGCAAGAAAGCTCTACGTCGGGAACCTGCCGTACGAAATCGGCGAAGCGGACCTCCAGCAGATGTTCGGCGCCGCGGGGACGGTGGAGTCGGTCAGCGTGATGCGCGACATGGCCACCGGCCGCGCGCGCGGCTTCGCGTTCGTCGAGATGAGCAACGACGACGAGGCGCAGAAGGCGATCAGCCAGTTCAACGAGCACTCGCTCGGCGGGCGCAACCTCGTGGTCAACGAGGCGCGGCCCAGGCCGGAGCGGTCGGGCGGGTTCGGCGGCGGCGGGAATCGCCGTCGTTCCGAGCCCCGCTGGTAGCAGTCCGTCGATCGTCGCCTGCCTTCACCGCTTCACTCGGGGCTCCGCCCGGTGAGCGTGTTGAACACAGGGAGTGTCGCCGGGGACGGTTTCTCCGCCGTGCCGCATGTGCACGCCGCGGGGAGGCCGTCCCCGGCTTCTTTTTCGGGGCGACGCGGGGGGCCGTCCGGCCGCCGACTCCCTTTGGGAGTGGCGGTGTTATGATATCCGTGGGGTTGCGCCGATGAGCAGCACGAGAGCGCCGCGGAGGCAGGCCGGCACACGCACGAGGTTCGACGTCGAAACGTTTCTCGCCTCCGCGGGCGTCGCGAGACGAGTGGTCGAGTTCGCGACGCGGGCGGTCATCTTCTCGCAGGGCGATCCGGCCAACGCCGTCATGTACATCCAGAACGGCGGCGTGCAGCTCTCGGTCATCTCCAAGTCGGGCAAGCAGGCGATCGTGGCCACGCTCGGCGCCCGCGACTTCTTCGGCGAGGGCGCGCTGGCCGGACAGACCGTCCGGATCGGGACCGCGGCGGCCACGGCGGCGAGCACGATCCTCGTGATCGGGAAGGCCGAGATGGCGCGCGTCCTGCACGAGCAGCGCGCCTTCTCCGACCGCTTCATCGCGAACATGCTGGCCCGCAACCTCCGCATCGAGGCCGACCTGGTCGATCAGCTGTTCAACTCGAGCGAGAAGCGCCTGGCCCGGACCCTGCTCCTCCTCGCGCGCTACGGCAGGCAGGAGGAGCCGCACCATCCCCTCCCGAAAGTCTCGCAGGAGGCGCTCGCGGAGATGGTCGGCACCACGCGTTCCCGCGTGAACTTCTTCATGAACAAGTTCAGGAAGCTCGGCTTCATCGACTACAACGGCGGCCTCACGGTCCACCCTGCCCTCCTGAGCGTCGTGCTCCACGACTGAGCGCGGGCGTTCCTCCAGCCGCCGCGGCCCGGATCGCCGCCGCCCCCCGGCCGCGGCCCCGGCCGGCCACGACGAACGCGATTTCCGGGGGTGTGCCACATTGGACAGACGGTGGCTCCCCGCCGGCCGCATCCTGTCCCGGTCGAGTTGCGACACACCAGGAAAGGACGCCCCGCCATGACGGCCACACTGCGAGCGACAGCCACCGCCCCGCGCACAACCAGGACGCGGCACCGGAACCTGCAGGCGATGCTGCGCGATCGCGAGCGCCAGCTGCAGGACTCGCTGCGGCGTCGCGCCCGCACCAGGCTCGCCGACGGGCGCGGTGACGGCCTGGACGAACCCGAACTGAGCGAGGCGGACGTCCAGGACCACATCGAGGTGGCGCTGATCCAGATGAAGGGGGAGACGCTCGAGCGGGTCCGGCAGGCGCTCGCCCGGCTCGACCAGGGCACGTACGGCAACTGTGCCGAATGCGGCGGCGAGATCTCGGAACAGCGGCTGCGGGCGTTGCCCTTCGCGGTGCGCTGCACCGCCTGTGAGGCCCTGCGGGAGCGGGGCGGCGCCCGGGAACAGCGGTCCGCGTCAGTCACGGTGTTCCGGTCGGTCTTTTCGGACGAATTCGGATCGTGAGCCCGTGCGGCCAGGCGCGCGCGGCCGGCGCGCGCCTGGCTCGCGGCTGTGCCATTCGGGACAGACGCCGCCCCCCCACCGCCGCCACAGTAGGGCATGCCATCACGCACACCTCGCCCGTTCGACCCGGAGGCCTTCCTCGACTCGACAGGCGTGCCCAAGACGGTGCTCGCCTACGCGACGGGCCAGCCCATCTACGCGCAGGGCGATGTCTGCGAAACCGTGCTGTTCATCAAGAGGGGCGAGGTGAAGCTGTCGGTGACCTCGAAGACCGGCAAGGAGGCCATCGTCGCGGTCCTCGGCGCCGGCAACTTCTTCGGCGAGGGAGCCCTCGCCGGTCAACCCCTCCGCATCGGCAGCGCGACCGCGCACGCGCCGAGCACGATCATCACCATCGGGACGATCAACATGCAGCGGCTGCTGCACGAGGAGCACGTGCTGTCGGACGGGTTCATCGCCCACCTGCTCACCCGGAACGTGCGCATCGAGCAGGATCTGATCGACCACTTGTTCAACTCGGCGGAGAAGAGGCTCGCCCGCACGCTGCTGCTGCTCGCGCACTACGGCGAGGAGCACGTGCCGCAGCGGGTCATCCCGAAGATCTCGCAGGACACGCTGGCCGCGATGGTCGGCACCACCCGGTCGCGGGTGAACTTCTTCATGAAAAGGTTCAAGAAGCTCGGCTTCATCAGCGTCGACGGCGGGCTGACGGTGAACAACTCCCTCCTGCGCGTCATCCTGCACGACTGAGGCCCGCGGCGGCGGCGGCTGGCGGCGGCGCCGGCCCTCCGAAGGCGCGCGCGGTTCGGATCGGCGCTCACGCCGCCGGCGAGACGGGGC
>JAJXYI010000517.1 GCA_021780625.1 bacterium
ACGACGGGGACGGGGCTCTTCAATACCTCCGGCAGCAGTGCATCCCAGGGCGAAGGAGCCTCCCCGGCCACAAGGGCTGGCAGATGGACAGCCGTGATGGCAGCGACCAGTCGCAGGATCGTGCATATGGAACCGTCCACACGGGCAGATGTGCTCGATTTCACTGCCGCCTCCCTTCCGATTCCCTGACTGCCACCGGCTGAGCCAGACCCAATCGCATCGAAACGGTGCGGCCGCTCTCCGCCATCAGGTCGCAGGTCTCGACACGGGCATACGGATACAGCGCCTCGGCCTCGCCAAGCCAGGTGAGCAGCGCGTTCAGGCTCTCCCCACTTGCGCGCAGCGCAACTCGCTGGACGCGCACCGGCCGTCCAGCCACGACCACCGATACCGGCTCAGGCGTGGTGACTTGGTCCGTGATCAACCCCAGTTTTCGCTGAGCCAGCTCTTCCAGGGCCGCGCGCATCGCTCCCCCGACGGAGCGCTCCGGCACAGGCTTCGCAAGATGCGGCCGCCACGCGTTCAGGAAGCGCAGGATCGGAGGATGCGCCACGTTCAGGTCCGCGGTCCGACGATCTTCCGCCGCGCACGCGGTCTCGGCTGCGGCCCGCTGTCGGCCAAGGTCCGAGAGCCGTGCCCGTTCCCGTCCGCGCCAGCCGACGACGGCGATCACTCCGACTGCCGTTGCCACCATGAGCACGATCAGCACGAACAAGGTGGTTCTGAACGGATTCATGTCCGCGTCCCTTCTCCAGACATCGGAGGCATGATCAGCCGCCACCGGTAACTCAGTCCCCGGCCCGCCGGCACCGGGACCGAACGTTCGCCGATTTGAAAATCGAGGCCCAACACCGTCTTTTCCAGCGCACGGGCAGTTGCCACCTGCGCCTCGTCACCACCGACCAGCACGAATTCGAGCGCCATCTGCGGGCTGCCTTCGTCGAGATGTGCGGAAAACGATTCCAGTGCGACTCCCGGCGGCAAGGATCCGAGTACGTCGACCAACAGTCGTTGAGCGTGGTAATTCGCGCCGATCCAGGAGCGGACCGCCTCCGCCTGGGTGCGCTCGGCCCGCATGCGCTCGCCCTCCCGACGGTGGACCGCAGCCCGGTCGTTCGAGATCCGGATCGCACGGAGTTCCGCATCGGTTCGCCACCGCGCGACGAGCGCCGACCAGGTCAACACACCGAGCGCAAGCAACAGGAGCAATTCGCAGCCAAGTGCCGACCACACCCACTTTCGCCAGCACCCGGGCAGCGCGCTGCGCTCCGCGTGAACACCGGGATTCAGATCGTGAGTCACACAATCGGACAGGGCCGCCACTACGCCGTCCATCGCCGTCGCATCCTCGCTTTCCTTCAGCACCTGGGCGCACAACTCGGCTCCCACGATCGCGCCATCCAGAAGCTCGGGCGGGCCGAGATAACGCACGGGACGATCGCCATTGTCCCGCAAAAACCGCGCCAGGTCGCGCGGCACTTCCGCCGGCCGGGCCGAAGCCTGGCGGGGAACCGGGCTGCCTTCCCTGCCTCCATGTCCCACCGCGACCAGATCGCCCTCGAAGGCATTCACCAGCAGCACGCTCATGCCGTCGGTAACCAGGAGGTCGCGATCGAGCGCGTGGTTTCGGTGGTAGTTGAACCAGTGCTCGAGCTGCGAGGCCACCCCGAGTCGGACGCCCGCCACCCGCAGTCCGGCGGCGGCGACATCGGCAAGCATGTCGTCGACGTCCTTGCGACGGCAGGAGAACACGATCGAGCGGTCGAGCGTGGGGTGATCGACGGCGGCATAGACGAAATCCGCCTTGGGCTGGCTCACGAGCAGTTCGGGTTCGTCGCGCAGGACCCGAAAGCGGTCAAAGGCGGTGTCGCCGGGCTGGCGGGCGGCGCGCGGTGCAATCTGGGCCTGCCAGCCCAGAGTGAGGACCACCACGGCCCATGCGACATGGGCACGCGCGGCCTCAGCCGCCACCGCCCGCACAAGTTCGCCCCGGTCGCGTGCCGCGAACTGCCGGCTCTCTCCGAGCCGGGTGGACCGGCCTCCCTCAAATCGCACCAGCTGGGTGGCCGCCCGGTCGCGCGCAAGCGCAAGCACAAGGACCGTCTGACCCTCGAGACGCCGCGACAGCGGAACCGTCGGATCAGAGGGCCTCGGGCGATAGGCGGCCCCGTTCACCAACTCGACGAACGCGCCTGCAACCTCGCGGAATGAAAGGGGCGTCGTCATGGCACAGCCGGCAGGAGTCCGCTCGAAATGCGCTCCCGAAGGTTTTCCTCCCACTCGATCATCCCGAAGCGACGTCCCTCCGCCAATTCCTGGCGGAGCCCCACCCAATTGCCCTGGCGGACGAGCCGTTCCATCGACGCCAGCCGTTCACCCCGATGCCTGAAGTACAGAACCTCGAAGACCGGCACCAGGCCGTCGAAGCCTGGCAGCAGCCGTTGAAACACGATCGCCTCCAGGCAGGCGGCGAGCGAGTCCCGGGCTCCGTGATCCTCGAGCCCAGGATCGATCACCGACAGGCAGCGTTGCGGCACCGTCGGCGCGGTGAATGCGTGCATGGAGGCAATGACCAGATGCCCTGACAACGCAGCCGAAAGCGCCGTCTCCGCCGCGGCGCGCTCGCGGATCTCCTGCACTGCGATCACGTCCGGGTTCATCTGCAACGCCTCCTCCAGTCCCTCGGCATAATCGGACACGCTCGTTCCGAGCTCGCGCTGGATGAACAGCGTTCGCTCGTCATCCGAATGCACGAACTCGACCGGATCCTCGATGGTCACGAACTTTCCGCCGACGCCGTCGCGTCGCGCATCCAAAAGCGAGGCGACCGTGGTCGACTTGCCCGAACCGGTCGGACCGGCGACCAAGACCAATCCCCCGTTCAGGCCGAGGAAGAATTCCGCGAGTCCGTCGGGGAGACGGAGTTCGTCGGGACTGCCCGGGCGTTCGCGCAGAGGCCGCACAGACAGCGAGGACCCGCCGCGGTGAGCGGCCAGCGTCGCGCGGTAGCGCCGGCGCCCCGAGGCAATGACGCGGGCCGCTCCGTGCCGCCGACCGTCCCGACCGGAGGGAAAATGCACCTTCATCGTTTCGGCCCAGAGGCGACCGAGGGCCTCGACCCGGGTGACTGCGATCCGCGCATTGCGCCGCACCGCCACGCGACCATCCGACACCATCGTGATATCCGTGGTCCCGGGCTGGCGGGACACTTCCTCGAGAAAATCGAACAAGGGAAAGGGCGTGCTCATGGCGAGAGGGCCAGGCTGAGGGTCGGGCCGGCGCTCATGACTGCACCGCCCTGCGAAGAAATCCGACCCACCCGACCGAGGCCGGGCCGCTCGGGAACACCAAACTCGAACGAACCCCCCGGATAGGCATCGGAGACCAGGGCAGGGCCGGACAACAATTCAGGGGGCCCCAGTTTTGCAGGTGCACGCTGGAAGATCCATGCAGCGGGCGAGGCGACGCACCCACCCGAGGCGATCGCCTCGGCCGAGACGCGGTTCTCCGCGCTCCATGCGGCAGCCGCCTCCGGCTGGAACAGGGGCGACAGGTCCTCCGACACCGAGAGGCCGGCAAAGGAACAGGCGAGCGCGGGAAGGACATTCGCGGCGTCGGGGCCGAACAGCGACGCCAGCGACGCCGGCCAGGCCACCCGTACGTGCACGGTCCCCGCGCGAACCGCCAGGTAAGCCGCGAGGTCGACCGGGACCACCGACCCCGACGGCAATTCATCCGCGCCCCAGACCAGGACCGGCGACCCCAGATCGATTCCAACCTCGAACGCCACCCGCTCGCTGGGCTCGTAGGCCTGGATGCGACCGCCGTCCACCGTCACCAACCATCGGATACGTCCGTCCGGTAGCGGCTCGGCGGTTTCGCCCGCGCCGCCCGGATATTCGGTCCAGGCCGTCCCGTGGAAGCCGCGGGCGAGTTCGGCCGCGGTCGCATTCACGGAAGCGGCGCCCTCTCCGACGGCCGTGGAGCCGGGGCCCGCGATGTGCACGCGCATGCCGTCGGGTGACGACGCCGACACCGCCAGCGTGGCAGCCCCGGCCGCCGGAACCAGCATGGATGCCGGCACATGCGAGCCGGACGCCGGCTGAATCACCGGCGGGTTGAGCAGGATCGGCCGCGCCGGCAGGGCCAGGGGCGTTGCGCCGACCTGGGCAGCCCCGGCCAGCAGCTCCCATCCGGCCCCTCCCACCCTTCCGGCCTCCGGGCCCGGGGAAGACTTGAGGACCCCAAGGACGACAGGGGAATCAGGCGCCGCGGATGAAAGGCGTTCGACTGGTGCAGCCGGCGATGGCGGCACAGCCGGATTCGCGTCGACCTGGAGGATCGGAGCGCGGCTCGGATCGATGCCCGACACCAGGGCTTCATCCTGCACGGACCGCCAGGCCTCGCGCCGCGACCGCTCGCCCGTACGGTGCTGGAGCCTGGCCAGCACTCCGGAAGCCGCCAGGATCGGGCCCAGCACCAGAGCGACGACCACCAGGACCACAAGCACCTCAGCCAGCGTGAAGGCGCCCTGCGCTCGATAAGGCCGGAGACTCGGGATCGCGACTCTCATGGCAGGACCGGGTTTGCGCAGGCGTACCGCACGAGCGGCATGAGCGCCTCGAGGGAGGGCGACATGGCAAGGTCGGCCACGACGGCGCCTGCGGCGACCTCCGTCGATGAGGCCGCATATGCGAGATGTGCGACATGCATCGCCGGACCGGCGGGGGCGGAAAACCTGCAGCCCGGATTGAGGAACAGGGCCCCGTTCCAAACCGAACCGGGGCTTGCCTGAAGCCCGGCATTGAAGGCAAAGAGCGCAGTTGGACGGCGCACACCGGCGAGCTCGATCGTCAAGCCCGCGCCCGCCTCACCCAGCAGCACGACAAGCAGAGCCGGAGCCGTGTCGTCGCCTACACTGTCCAGGATCGTCACCTTCTGCCCGGGCGCCATGACCGCGATCAGGATCAGGTTTCCCCGCGCGGACTGACCCGCCCAGGCGCCTTCCCCCGCGGTGCCGACATCAAGTTGCCCGCCGTCCGGGGTTCGCACGAAACCCGAGAGGCGCGCGGTCTCCGACTCCGGTACCCCGAGGTCGTGCCTGAGGGCCGGGCCCGCCGCCAATGCCGCGCGGTTCACGAAGTCCTGGGACCCCAGGTATCCGCAGAGCAGACTCAGACCGGCCCGCCTGCGGTAGTGGTAGGGGCGGGCGCCGCCGGTGAGCAGCCCCGTGAGTTGGAACGGATCGCGACCCGCGGCCAGGCCGGGTGGAAGCGCGCTCACCGGGGCCGCCGGTTCGGCCACAGCCGCGGTCATCCCGATCTCCGACGGCAATTCGTACGCAAGAACTGGATACCGACTGAGCGGCACCTCGACGATCCTGCATTCCAGGCGGACGGTGGTGGTTCGCTCGACCCCGAGCCAGCGGCGGCGACACGAGAACGACCAAGCCTGGGGGGCGTGTTCGACGACGCGACGACCCATCATGGCCCGCAGCTGCGGCCCGGCGACCGAAAGCAACCCCGGACCTGGAGGGGCCGGAACGGCGGCCTCCGCGAGACCGGACGGGTACGGAGGATAGGAAGGGAAGGCAGTCGGCGCACCGGTCACCAGAATTTCGACCCCGCCCGCATCGAGCCGGGCCAGCGCCTCGCCCGCCAGCGCCGCCGGATCCGCGGAAGCGGGAGCGCGCCCGCTCTCGACTGCGGCCAGCGTGGTTTCAGAGACAACCCGCTCCAGCCTCCGCGACAGGATGCCCTCCTGCCGTGAGCTGTCGTAGGCCCGCGAGACGATCGCGGCGTTCGCGACGATCAGGGCGCGCAGGCCGGCGATCGCTGCGATCCAGCACAGAGCAAGCATTGCAACGATCGCGACAAAGCCGCGCGGCCTGGTGGGGCGGTTTGCTGACGTGCTCATGGATTTGGGCTCAGTAGGTATCCAAACCGGGAGAATGCACCCGCCTCGCCGGGCTCGCCACGGCTGCCGGGCCAAAGCCAGGGATCAGGAAAGAATCCCATCGCCGGCCCCTCCTCGCCCAGCGCGTCCGCAGGATTGAAACGAAACCAGGTGTGAACGGCGCCGACGAACCCGGTTCGTCGTCCGACGGGATCGGCAAATGCATAGGCGTCATCGGACCCTTCCGCGTCCCAGAGCCTGACGCTGCGCACCGTGTACGTGGCGACCCCGCCGGACGGCGACGCCACGGACGCCGGTTCGCTGGTGACCTGCACCAGGCAGAGCGGGGCAAGCACGCCGTTTCGGGGCCCGAGCGCGAGGACCGTGAAATCGTCCGCCGCGGCCGCGGTACGCTCTGGGCCGAGTTGCGAGGCATACGCGGCATAGAAAGAGGCGGCGTCTCCAGGCAGACCGGCGTCCAGGACGAGCTCCGGCAGACGCGCCAGGGCAAGCGGACGGCGCAGGCTGGGCGGGGCCGCGGACTCGAGCCCCGCGTGGCGACCGCCGAAAACGTACACGCAACGCGCCGCGGCCAGGTGCCGGCCGAGGGTCGCGTGCAGGCGGACCGCAGCCGGAAAGGCAGCGTAGGTGGGGGCAACCGGAAGCGTCCGTCCCCCGACCGAAATTCGCGCTGGGATGTCGCGACGAATCGCCCCCAGCCAGGTCGCCAGCACCAGGCCTCCGACGACGCCGAGCAGGAGCATCGCGATCAGCAGTTCCCCGAGCACCATGCCGTGTCCAGAGCGGATGGAAGCCTCCGGGGCCTTTTCCTTCAGCGCCATGGGGTCAGCCTCCGTAATCGACGGGCGCCCCGTCGTGGTACACCGTCGTCGTCCCCCGGACGGGGCCGGAGAGACCGAGTGTGTATCCGCCCTGTAGGGACAGATAATCCGAGGCGCGGCCGTCGATCACCTGTGCCTCTACGAGGAGCTGGAACCGCGCGGCATCGTCGGCCGACGCGGCCCACCGGTCGGCGGCGTCGGGGTCGACCAGCGCGTAGGAGCAGCGCGCGGCGTTCAGGATCCGGGCCTTGCCCACCGCCGCCTCCTGGCGCGCAACCGGGACCATGCGTCCGAATCCGCCCACCAGCACAGCGCCGAGGATGCCCGTGACCACCACCACCACGATGACCTCGGCGAGGCTGAAGGCCCGCCTCGTTCGATCACGGCCTGACATTGCGCTGTCCGAGGTTTGCGGTGAAGCGCGGGGCCGAATCGGTCGTGCCTGGCACGAAGGTGTAGGCGGCCGGGTTCAGATTCTTTTCAAGCCGGATCTCCATGGTCGCGCCCCCTTCGACCGTCGCGGGGACCTCGACGCCGCTGCGGAGCGCATCGATGGCGGCCGTGGCCGAGGCATAGGTGCTCGTGTCGACGCCGCCATTGTACAGCGCACTCATGTATTCGTTGAGCTTGTCGGCATTCCTGACCTTGGCGTGATCCGTGAGCGCGTCGCGGACACGGTTGACGGTCGGCACGGCGACGGAGGCCAGAAGGCCGATGCAGACGATGACGATAAGGAGCTCCGCCATGGTGAAGCCGCGGCGGCCGGCGAGGTTTCGAGGTTTCATTGGGGTAACGTCGTTAAAACAACTTTACCCAACTGATCCCCGGAACACCCGGGTGTCAAAACATTATTTTCGCCAAATTTTATTTACCCTAAATTACAACCGTGTCCCCCGGCTCGGGCGTTTGGAAAGCCGACTCTGGAAGTCCTGCGCGCAGGCGGGCTTGGTGGAGTCGATGAACGGGTTCCTCACGCGGCTCGTCGGTCAGCTGCCAGCAGCCCCAGTGCATTGCGAGGCTGAGGTCCGCGCCGAGATCGAGGTGGATCCGGACGGCCTCGTCCGGATCGCAGTGTTGCGGAGCCATGAACCAGCGTGGCTCGTAGGCGCCGATGGGGACCAGGGCGAGGTGCGGCGGCCCCAGGCGTTCGCGAATGGCGGGAAAAAGGCCGGCATCGTAACCAGTGTCGCCGACGAAATGAACCCGCCGCCCGGAGGCTTGCAGGTTGAAGCCCCCCCACAGCCGGCCGTTGCGGGGACCGGTGAGCCGGTTGCTCCAGTGTCGGGACGGCGTCAGCGTGACGTCGAGGTCCGGGGCGGGCTCACACGACTCCCACCAATCCAGCTCGATCACCCGGGTGAGGCCGGCCCGGCGGCAGAGCTCGGCGTTGCCCAGCGGGGTGACCACCACGGGCTGCCAGGCGCGGGCGAGGCGCCGAAGCGTGGGCAGGTCGCAATGGTCGTAATGATCGTGGCTCAGAAGGATCGCGTTGATCCGCGGCAACGACTCGAACGGGATCGCCGGGGGATGCACCCGACGCGGTCCGAGCACACCCGCCGGGCCCGCCCGGAGGCTCCAGACGGGATCGGTCAGGACAGCAAAGCGAGCGGTTTGAAGCAGGAACGTAGAATGGCCAACCCAGGTGGCCGCGATTGAACCGTCGGCGGGCGGAGCCGGGGGTGGACGCACGGAGACGGGCACGCTCGCGGGCCAGGGCGCCGGTTTTGAACCGAATTTCCAGCGCAGGATGTCGCGCAACGTCCGGTTGACGTGACCTCCCGGGTTGAAGAACCGGCGGCCGTCGCAGTGATCCGACCGGGGATGGCCGGCGGCAGCGGTGTCAGGTCCGGGTTGGTCGGTTCGTTGGATTCCCATGGTCCAAGCCTCTCCGCCCGTTTCACCACGTCAAATCGGTGTCGCCTTTGCCGTTGCAACCCCGGCGGCCGGGCCTTGTCTCGCCCCCATGCGAATCAGTGGCGGCATGGCACGAGGCATACCCCTGAAGGTCCCTCCGGGCGACGCCGTCCGGCCGGCGACCGACGGCATGCGTCAGGCCCTGTTCTCAAGCCTTGGGGCGCGCGTGGCGGGGGCGACATTTCTGGACCTGTTCGCGGGCAGTGGAGCCTATGGGCTCGAGGCGCTCAGCCGGGGGGCTTCGACCGGAGTTTTCGTGGAACGCAGCCCGAAGGCGGCCGGGTGCCTGAAGCAGAACCTGGAGGCGGTGGCGCACTGCCTCGGACGGGACGCCGGTGTGTTGGCCCGGGTGTGCGTTTGCGATGTCCTGTCGGCGGCCGCGGTGGCTCCACGGTCCCCGGACCTGGTCTTCATCGACCCGCCCTACGCGGAGATTGAGCGGCTGGCGCCGGAGCTGTTTGCCATGCTGGACCGAATGCTCGAGGGCGCGGTTGATCCGCTGGTGATGTTCGAAATGCCCGGTGAGTGCGACCTTGCGCCGGCAGGCTGGGTCTGCGCCAAGCGGCTGGGCCGGGGCGTGCGGCAGCCCTCGGTCGCGCTCTTTCGCCGCGGCCAACCCGCATGACTACGACCGTTCTCAAGGAAGCTCCCGTTGACGTGCCTTTGCCGCAAGCCGGTCCGTCGGCGCTCCGGTCGCGACGCACGCGTCCGAGCATCCTGATCGTGTTCGACACACGCCTCGAGGAGAGCAGGACGGTGCTGAAGGGAATCGCCGCCTATGAGCGCTCGCACGGGCCCTGGTCGTTCTTCCTGGACGACTATCAGAAGACCGAGGGCGACCCGAGCTGGCTGACCGGCAGGCGCTGGCATGGCGTGATCTCACGCCACACGAGCCCGCAGCTGGCCCGGGTCTGCACCGAGCTGCGGATCCCGCTCGTGGACCTCAACGACGGCCCGCCCCTTCCGGCGATCCCGAAGATCCGGCCCGACAACACAGCGGTGGGGCATCTGGGCGCGGAGCATCTCATCGAGCGTGGATTCACCAACC
The DNA here is from genome assembly GCA_021780625.1 of bacterium. Next base: position 9,700 of record JAJXYI010000517.1, read on the forward strand.
TGGCGTTCTGCGGTCAGCCCAGCGACCTGTGGGCTTGTGAACGACGCGACGGCTTCCTCGAAGCCTCGCGCCTCGCGGGTCACACCGTGCACCTGCACGAGGTCGACGAGGACGACACCACCCGCCCCACGTGGGACGAGCAGCGGCTGGCCGGGCTTGCCGCGTGGATCCGGCTCCTGCCGAAGCCGGTCGGCGTCCTGGCCTGCAACGACATGCGGGCGCAGAACATCATCAGCGCGGCGCATCTTGCCGGGCTGCTGGTCCCCGAGGAGGTGGCGGTCCTCGGCGCGAACAACGACCTGACGCGCTGCGAACTCGTCTATCCATACCTCTCGAGCGTCGCCATGAACCATTTTCGGAGCGGTTATCTGGCGGCCGAGACGCTCGACCTCCTGATGCGGGGCGGGACCCCCGCCCGTCTCGACGTGCGCGTCGAACCGCTGGAGGTCGTCACCCGCCAATCGACCGATCTGTTCGCGATCCCGGACCGAAACATTGCCGCGGCGCTTGCCTTCATTCGCGAGCATGCCTGCCGCGGCGTCACCGTGGAGCAAGTGCTTCAGCATGCGGCGGCCTCCCGCAGCCTGCTCGAGAAAAAGTTTCGGGAGCACCTCGGCATGTCGCCGCACGCGGTGATCCGCAAGGTGCGCGTCGCGAAGATCAAACACCTGCTCTTCGAGACGGACTATCCGCTCAAGAAGATCGCCGAGCTCACCGGGTTCGAGCACGTCGAGTACATGTGCGTCCTGTTCAAGCGCGCGACCGGCATCTCCCCGGGCGAGTACCGCAAGCGGCAGCAGGCCAAGGTTCCTAAACAGTGACCCGCGGGCGCGGGCGCAACGTCCGTTTGACCCGCCGACGGGTATCGTCACGATGAACGCCGTGAGCCTCGTTCCCATGGTCTGGTTCTGGCGCGGCCTGAAGGGTCACAGCGTGACCTTTGCGGTGCTGTTTGCATCGCTGGTGCTCGGGTTCTCCCTGATGGGCGTCATCCACCGGGTGCTTGCGGACGTCGGGGTCCACTGGCTGTACGTCCTTCTGATCCCGATTTTCCTGGTGCGCTGGCTCTCGAAGCGCGAGGCCGTCTGGATCCCGGACGAGGCGCGTCGGCGCAGGATCGCGCGTTCGATCCTGGCCGTTTCTCTCGTCGTGGCGGCGGTGGCCGCGTGGGTTTTGAAGCCCTAGGACGCGACCGCCGGCCGGCTCGCCGCGTGACCGCCGAGCAATTCCCTGAGCAGCGCCCACCCTCGACGCAGGCCGACCTCACACTCCGCACCCGAGGCATAGGCTCGGGCAAACGCCTCCTCGTGCCCCTTGTAGCGCGGCGGGAGCGTGAGCAAGGTCCGGGTCTTTTCGGACGACGGATCCCGGTGCTCGACCGTGGGCCAGAACAATCCGCGGCCCACGGCGATCCCCTCGGACGGCAGCTCGGCCGTGCGTTCGGGCATCACCAGGAGCGGCCGGTAGGAAAGGTGCAGCTTGCCGTCGTCGCCCTTCGTGAGCCGGCCGTAGGTGCGGATCGGAACCTCCTTGAGAGACTGCCCCACGAAGACCCAGTCGCCCGAGCCGGCCGGCTGGAAGCGATGACGGCGGAAGGTGCCAAAATCCCACAGGAAGACGGAGCCGAACACGGTCAGGCGGAAGGCCCAGCCTGCACAGAAGTAGGCGACGATGATGATCGCCACGGAGATGGTCGCACCGACGACGGGGTCGATGAAGGCCGTCGCGGTGACGAGTCCGAGGATGGCCGTGCGGAACGTCTTGAGCGCGGCGTCGACCGCGCCCCAGGGACTCAGGAGGATGAGCACGTTGATGGCGTGCGAGACAACCCAGACGATGAGGAATACCGCCACGGAGAGCGGTACCATGAGGATCGTCAGCAGCCACGAGGTGTGAATCGCGCCAAACTGGATCATGGCCAGTCCCGACGCGACCACGTGCACCGGGTTGTCAGCGGTGGCGGGTGTGGCGAGGTACTTGGAGGCCATGTTGACCAGCACGGGCACGACGGCGCCGGTCGCCACCAGGCCGCTCAGCTTGTTCTCGGCGAGTTCGAGCATGTCGAAGGGCTTCTTGAGGCCGGGCGGGATGGCGACTCCGAGCGAGTCCTTGAGCCCGCAGGCTCCCGCGATGAGAAGGCCGAGCGCCCAGAACATCGGTTTGGCGAACCACGGCAATTGGGCCTTCTGCTCGGGCGTATGGGCCTTGAAGTATTGGTAGGCGCCGACGGCGCTGACGCCGAGGAGCGGGGAGATCGCGATTCCCGTGACCTGGGTGACCAGCGAGGCGAGGTGCGAGCCGGGGGTGGCCTGCGAGGCCTCGTTCGAGGCCTTGGCGGAGCCCGCGTAAACCGGGGCCGCGACGAGCGAAAACAGCAAAGCAAAAACGAGTATGAAGCGGGGTAGTGACTTCATCATAAAACGATGCGTGGTCGGCGTATTTTCGCCAGGTTTTTGAGACTTTTGGAGAAGGTCAAAACCACGTCCGGCCCGGAAACGCTCATCGCCGCCTTGGCAATCAAGGCGGCGATGGCTTCGAATGCGGGTCAAACCCGCGACCACGGCTTATGGTGGTTATCTTCGTCGGTTATCCGGCGGAGCGGATACTGTCACCTGTCATTAACGATACGATAGTAACGAACGTAGACTGACAACTGACACCTAACTCTGACGACTAACACGTCGGCTCTCGCCGACAGGCATATTATCGTCCCGAACGAGCCATTTTTATAGCAAAATCGGAAATTTTATTCGTTTGAAAACCAGCGCGTTGGACGGTCAGCGAACAAAAGGCCGCCGCGCCCGCGCGCGATCCTGAGTTCAGAGGCGGATGAACACGGATTTCCGGTAGAGAAAACGGGCCAGCAGAAAGCACAAAACCGCGCCGGTAAGGGCGAGCGTGATGGCTCCAAGGCCGGGCCAGAGCGCGTTCAATCCGGCGGCTACCGGACCACCCGTGAACCGCGCGGACAGCGCCCCGAAATCGACGAGATTGCTCGCGATATAAAGCGCGAGCGGGTTGGCGCCGATCCAGACGAAGGGCTCGGCCCATTTCTTCCAGCCGAGCACGTCGATGAGCTGGTGGAAGGTCCCGAGGAGGATCAGGCTCCAGCCGCCGGCCACCAGGACGAACGTCGAGGTCCAGATCTTCTTGATGATGGGAAACTCGAGCCCCCACAGCAGGCCGAGTCCGAGGAGCACCAATCCGGTCGCGACGAGGCGCAGGCTCAGCACGGAGCCTTTGCGCTGCGTGGTGCGCAGGTAGATTCCCGAAAGCACACCCAGCAGGCAGGTGCCGACCGCGGGGAGTGTGCTCAGCAGGCCCTCGGGGTCGTGATCGCCGTCCCACTTGCGCCAAGGCAGGTAGTGGGCGTCGATCCAGTTGGTGAGGTTGTGCCCCTCGGCGAAGTCGCCTGGGCCGAAGCCGGGCACGGGCACGAAGCGCAGCAGGAGCCAGTAGCCGACCAGCAGGCCGATGAGCGTCGCGACCAGTCCCTTCGGGCGAAGGTACAGGAACAGCACGCCGGCCGCTCCGTAGCACAGTGCGATGCGCTGGAGCACGCCCATCAGCCTGAGGTCGTCGAAAGACTTCGTAAGCCCCCCGTAGTAGAGCAGGCCGAGCACGTAGAGCAGGACGGTGCGCCGGAGCACGCGGCCGAGCGCGGCGCGCGTGTCACCAGAATCCAGATACTTTTGGAGGGAGAGCGGGATGGCCACGCCGGCCATGAAGACGAAGAGCGGGAAGATGAGGTCGTAGGCGTGGTAGCCCTGCCAGGGCACGTGGTCGAGCTGGCGGGAGGCGAGCTTTGCGAGGATGCCTCCGCGCAGCTGGCCGAGGGCGCCGCCGATCGCGTCGGCGCCCATGATCCAGAACATGTCGAAGCCGCGGAGGGCGTCCAGGAACACGAGGCGCCTGGAGGGTTGGGGTATCGGGGTCATCGTCTGGCGGGAGTCTGGGGTTGGTGTTTGAATTCCGAAGTCTTCCAGTCGAAGCGGGGGTAGAGGTCCAGCATGGCGGGGCGCCATTTCGCGAGGAGCTCCCGCGCGGTGGCGACCGGGTCGCCCAGCGGCGTGTCGGGGTAGGACTCATGTCCGTCGCACCAGCGGTACTCCCAGCGGTCGAGGTCGCGATAGAAGGGGCTCGCGTCGTTGCCAGGCCGCAGGGAGGTGCGGACGAAGCGGGCGTCGCGGTAGGTGGCGGGCTGCGTCTCCAGGAAAGCGAAGAAGTGGCGCCAACGCTCCAGGTAGAAGCCGCGGATGAGCCCGGACCACTGCCGGCACGAATAGTCGAAGAGATAGGCGTTCGGCGTGTCGGGACCCCACACGGTGATGAGCTCCCGGGCGTTGCGCTCATACAGGTCCTTCTCGGCGGGGTTGGCGCCCCAGCGGCGGGCGTGGTCGAGCCAGCGGCCGAGCAAATACTCCCGCCGCGTGCCGAGCAAACGGTCGAGGTCGGCGCCGAGAGCGAGGAAGCGGTCGCGGGCCGCGGCGTAGCGCGCGCGGTCGCCGGACTCGAAGGCGGCGGTGATCTCGCGCTGGAGCGGGAGCGAGAGGTCGGCCAGGGCCTGGCGGCCGACCTCGACGACGTCGTAGCGGTAGGTGTCCACGGAGCCCAGGGCGGCCGAGTCGTCGAGCAGGTCCGCCCAGGCGTTCCAGACGGCGGCGGGCGGATAATCGCGGCGGAAGTCTCCCCAGGGCGAGGCGGCGCGCACGGTGAGCGCGGGCCGGGCCTGAAGCGGGCTCTCCATCTGCGGCTCGGACGAGGGCTGCGAGTACACGGTGTCGAGGAGCAGGCGCCAGGCAT
>JAJXYI010000601.1 GCA_021780625.1 bacterium
CATCATCTTCGTCACGTGCCCCACGGGTTCGGGAAAAACCACGACGCTGTATGCGGCCCTCCACGAGATCAACACACCCTCGGTCAATATCTCCACGATTGAGGACCCGATTGAAATCCAGCTCGCGGGCGTCACCCAGACCCAGGTCAATGCCCACATCGATCTGAAGTTTTCAACCATTCTTCGCGCGCTTCTGCGCCAGGATCCCGATGTCGTGCTGATTGGCGAAATCCGCGATCTGGAGACGGCGAAGATCGCCACCGAGGCCGCCCTCACCGGGCACATTGTTTTCGCAACCCTGCACACGAACACGGCGGCGCAGGCAATCGTGCGGCTCATGGAGATCGGCGTGGAGGCCTACATGGTCGCCCCATCGGTGATCGGCGTTCTCGCCCAGCGCCTTGCAGCGCGCATCTGCGAAAGTTGCAAGGAACCCTATCACCCCTCGCGCGAGTTGCTCAGCAAGTATTTCCTCGAGGAGGGGCTCACCGATGTCCCGTTCTATCGGGGCCGCGGATGTCCCGCTTGCAGGGGCACCGGCTACAAGGGACGAATTGCGTTTCACGAATTGATCGTCATCACTGAGGAGATACGAACATTGATCTCGGAACGCCGAAGCGCCCAGGAGATTACCCGGGCAGCCGCAAAGATAGGATACCGTTCCCTGCGCTACGACGGCCTCAAAAAGGTGCTTTTGGGTTTGACCACCATTGAGGAAATCGAGGCCAATACGTCGTTCGAATGGGCGACCTGAGCGCCCCCTCCCCCACTCAAGATCGTCCTTCAGTCCCCCTTCCTTCGCGTCGAAATAGGTGCCGGGCTTACGTCGCCCGGTCCCGGAAAATCGAACCCCGAACATGTCCGACACCCCTGTCATTGACCTTCAGGCCATCGAAGTGCTTCGTTCCCTGAACCCGGACGACAACGGCGAATTTCTCAAGGAGATCGTTGGGATTTTCCTGGAAGACACGCCCCAACGGATCGCCGAACTCGACCAGAGTCTGGCCTCGTCGGACCTCGCACGATTCACCCGGGCCGCACACAGCATCAAGGGCAGCTCCGCAAACATGGGCGCCGTGCTGCTGCGCAGCGCCGCTGAGAAGCTGGAACACCATTCCAAAGCCAACGGCCTCGCGGACTGCGAAGTCCTGGTGAAGGCCGTGAAGTCCGAATTTGAGCGCGCGGCGAAGGAAATCCGCGTGATCGCTGATTTCTGACCACGGATCGCGACGCGGTCGCGGAAAATCGAAGACTTCCCGCAGACGCGCTGCGTTACGGATCATTTGTCGGCCGCCACCGCCGCGAGCACCCTCTGGGATACCTCGATGCCCTTTCGCATCACGCGCAGATTGAAGCTCTCGTTGGGCGCATGCAGATTGTCCTCGGGAAGGAAGAGCCCGAGCATCATCGAATCGAGCCGCAGCACGCGTTTGATGTCGGCGATGATCGGAACGCTCCCCCCCTCGCGCAGATAGAGCGGCTGGCGACCGAAGACTTCGGCGACCGACGCGTCGAGCGCCCCGAAGGCGCGGGCGAGTATGGGGGACTGGTCGGGCGGCGTGTTGCTGCGGCCCGGCGGCACAACGATGTACGGGATTCCCTGATGCTGGTCGACCAGGCGATAAGTCACGTCCTTGGGCATGCGCTCGGCGATCGCCTGATACACCCGTTCGCGGATACGCCGAGGATCCTGGTTCGGCACCAGGCGGCAGCTGATTTTCACAAAGGCCTTGCTGGGAATCACCGTCTTCGTCCCCTCGCCCTGATAACCTCCGCCGATCCCATTGAACTCGAGAGTCGGCAGGAAACGAACCGCCTCGAAGGGCGTGAAGCCTGGCGGCGTGTGAAAGGAGGGAACCCCCAGGAATTGCCGGTACTGTTCCTCGCTGGTGTCCAGCTTCGCCAGTTCCTGGCGCTCCCACGGCTCCACCTCGAGCACATCCTCGTAAAAACCCGGGATATTCACCCGTCCATCGGCATGGTGCAGCGAGGCACACAGTTCCGCGATCGCCTGGATCGGATTGCGAATCACGCCGCCATGCAGGCCCGAATGCAGGTCGCCCCGGGATCCCGTCACTTCCAAGTCAAACAGCATCAACCCCCGCAGCCCGCAGGTGACGACCACCTGGTTCTCGGAGGGGATGCCCGTATCCGACAAGAACACGAAATCTGCCTGGGCCAGTTCCTCTTTGTAACGATCCAAAAACGCGGGGAAGCTCGGACTGCCCATCTCTTCCTCGCCCTCGATCATGAATGTGATGCGGAGTGGAAGCTTGGGATTGCGCTCAAGGAGTTGGGCGACGGCCGCAATGTGCACCATCAACGGGCCCTTGTTGTCGGCCGCACCACGTCCGTAGAGACGTCCATCGATTTCCGTCGGTTCGAAAGGCTTGGTCTTCCACAGCGCCACAGGGTCCACCGGCTGGACGTCGTAATGTCCGTAGATGATGACATGAGGCCATTCTGGTCGGCCCTGCCTGCGCGCGAGCACAAGCGGATGCATGTCGGTATTGACGACCTCGACTTCGAACCCGATCGAGGCCAGGATGCCTGCGACGAAATCCTTGGCCCCGGCCATGCCGGCCTTGAACGAGGGATCGGTCGATACGCTGGGGTGCCGGATGAACTCCTTCAGTTTTTCAACAGGGTCAAACATGCCTGCGATCGTGACGAAAAACACACGCCTGCGCTAGGCAAAAGCGGGCGACCCCGGGGATCTGAACCGTTGGCTGCGATCGGTATTTTGAATACACCCGACCCGGCGTTCAACGTGCCGGGGCGGCCATCGCAACTGAGACCGAATTTTCGTTCGAGGCCACCATGCCCGCGGTGTTGAAGGTCGCGTATACGACGCCAACCAGATTCGCGGCAGTCACGGGCGTGCTGTCGGCCTGGACGTTGTTGTACCCCTTCGCAATCCAACCGGTCGCCGAATGCCCCACCAGCCTATGCGCGACGGTCTCGCCAAAATTGTTGCGATAGACAACCACCATGCCCTTGCGGAGCCGCTCGGCCGAGATCGGCTTCACGACAATCAGGGAGCCGTTGCCAAAGTACGGGAGCATCGAAGTGCCCGAGATCCGCATCACCCTGGAATCCGCATACCGCCGAGAGAGGGTCATCGCATCGCTCATCGCATTGCGGAAGCTCACCGGAGCAATCGGGGCCACCAGCATCGCCGCTTTGGCGAACGACGCGGACGCCAGAAGAAGGAGGGCGACCAAGAGGAGGGAGCGAGTGGCGTTCTTCATGACTCCACCCTAGCCCTTAACGAGAAACTTAGGTATCGGGGCCACCCCACATACGGCCGAGAACAAATCACCTATCCAATTGCTTTTTAGAGCTTATACCTAACCGGGAATGAGTCGGGACACCCTAGGTTCAGTTACCTAAGTTGACTGGGATATCCCGGCTGATGCCGGGTGTATTTCCCCAGATCCTTTCTGGGTGAAACGCCTGCGTTCTCCTCTGAAAGCCCGCCGGCGAGAGCGTGGCGGAAACGAACCTGGAAACGTCACGGCTTCGCCCGGAAAACACCCCAGAATTTCCGGGATGACCGATCGGCCCGGGAATCTTTTAGAAGCGCCCCGCTCAAAGGGAAGAGCCCCCAACCGGACCCGGAAATGGTCGACATTTACGGCGAATAAAACGGCTTGCACCGTCGAAACAGACCCTCATGGTCCGCGTCGGCCAGGTGCCATGCATGGGCAGACGCACGAACTCCGCCAGGACCGGAAGGTAGCAACGGTAGTGACGTTCTCCCAGTGCCGTGGAGTGCCTGGCCACTTTCATTTTCAGAGGTGGATCGACGAGGGATTCTGGAGGCTCCGCAAAACGAACTTGGAGCTTTTCAAGCCCGGAGCCGACCTCCACCCTTCAGCCCTTCGCAGCATGCCCGCCGCTTACCAAGTCATCGCCCGCAAGTGGCGTCCCCAGACCTTCGACGACGTCGTGGGGCAGGACCATGTGGTTCGCACCCTGAGAAACGCCATCGCTCGCAATCGCATCGCACACGCTTACCTGTTTGTGGGTCCACGCGGCACGGGTAAGACCTCCACCGCTCGCATTTTCGCCAAGGCCTTGAATTGCACCGGTGGCCCCAAGGCGGACTTTGATCCGGCGGATCCCGCCTGCGTTGCAATCGCCGAAGGATCCCATCTCGACGTCATCGAGATCGACGGCGCCTCCAACAACGGCGTGGACCAGGTGCGCGAGCTCCGGGAAACCGTCCAGTACGCGCCGGCCCAGGGTCGTTTCAAAGTCTACATCATTGACGAAGTGCACATGCTGACGACGGCAGCCTTCAACGCGCTATTGAAGACCCTTGAGGAACCGCCGGAGCATGTGAAATTTGTCTTCGCGACGACGGATCCGCAGAAGCTTCTCCCGACGATTGTTTCCCGCTGCCAGCGATTTGACCTCAAACCCATTCCACCTGAGTTGATCGTCCAGCACCTGCGCAAGATCGCCGATGCCGAGGGTGTGAAAGTCACGGATGGCGCCCTTGCCTGCATCGCACGCATGGCCGACGGAGGCATGCGCGACTCCCAGTCGATCTTCGATCAGATGATTTCCTTCTGCGGCCAGGAAATCTCGGAAGCCGACGTCCTCGACGTATACGGACTCATTTCAGAGGAAAAGATCGCCGCGCTGGCGAGTGCGGTCGCGCGGGGGGACAACGCCGCCATCGTCCAGATCGTGGACGAATGCGACACCGCCGGCCGGGACCTTACGCGGCTGCTGCTCGACCTCGAAAACACCGTGCGCACCGCGCTGCTACAGTCCATCGCCGAGGGCGGCAAGACGACGGCGCTCGGGCAGGTCTCGCTGACCACCGAACAGCTCACCCGGTTGCTCGACGCACTGCGCGAAGGCGAGAGCAAGGTGAAGCTCGGGCTGTCGGAAAAAATCAATCTTGAGGTGACCCTCCTGAAGGCCGTGGAGTCGAGCCGGGCGCGGGCGATCGACAGCCTGATCAAGGAATTGACGGCGCTCGCCGACGAGCTGCCCGACGAGGCAGCAGAGACAGAGGGCTCAAAAAAAAAGCCCTGATCGCACGGCTTGAGCAAAACCTCGGTACCGCGCTCAGCACCCTGCCGGTCGAGCCCCCTGCCCCCGCCCGGGGACCACGTCCTCCCGTTACTGCACCCGCCGCTGAAGCAAAGGCCAAATTTACCGCCAGCGCCGCCGCCCAAGAGTCCGCCGTCCCCGAACAGGCGCCTGCAGCCAGCGAGTCGCACGAGATGATTGATGATTCGAAGGGAGAGGAATCGTGGCCATCCGACGAGGCGGAAGCCCTGGCCAGGGCAGAAGCGTCCGACCGAGGCGAATCGCTTCAAGCCACCCCGGTGCCGCCCGAGGAGGAAGAGCCGGAAAAATCGGCCCTTCCCGATCTGAATCAATTGGTCGAGCGCCTGCCGGCGTCGCTCAAGGAGACCCTCGAAGACCTATTTCGCGCTCGCTGGAGCCGTGTGGCGCGGTTCAAGAAACGCGATCTTACCGGGTGAGCGTTGAACCAAGCCCAACCGCAGGAGTTCACGGTGCCGGTGTCGGCGTGGGCGTGGGTGCGGGCGCCGATGCGGGAGCGGGGTCAGCCGGGGCGGTCTGTTGAGGTGATTGCCGGTCATCCTGCGCCTGAACCTGCTTTTGCCGCCTCTTCTCCTTTCGCAGCTGCGCCTTCTTGAGGCATTTTTCGCAGACCTTTCCCTCCGCGGCTGCAGCCTTGCAGCACGCCTTGCGGCAGGATGCTTTGCCCTGGCGCTCCGCCTTCTGGCAACACGGCGGCTTCTCCACTGACTGTACCGGCACCTGCGGGTCTGCGGCCAACACCGTCAGAGGCGAAAGAATCGACGCAATAATGATGAGCTTTATTTTATTCATAATGGTTAATCATTTTCACCTTTTTAAATCGCGGGCTTGCTCCTCGCTTGCAAGCAAGAAAATCCGTTTGGATACCGGCCTATCGAGCTGGCCAGCATCCCTGCGTTTATGATTTCTGTAACGGCGCGCCCGGCGATGCCTCAGGCGGCTGACTTGCGCCCCGCCTTGTAGCCCCAGATTCCGTAGAACCCGATGTAGCTGAAGGCGACCATCGGAACCATGAGCGAGGCCTGAATGCTCACGTGGTCCGCGACACTTCCCTGGATCAGCGGGATGACGGCACCACCTACGATCGCCATCACCAGCAGCGAGGAGCCCTGGCTTTTGAGTGCACCGAGCCCCTCGATCGCGAGCGCGAAAATGTTGGACCACATCACCGAACAGAACATGCCCACAGCAAGCACCGACCACATGGCAAAACTGCCCGCCGAGCCGATCCCAATCGCCAGCAACGCGATGATCACCACGCTGAACAGAGCCAGCATGCGCTGGGGACTCTTCGCCCCGAGGAAGAACGCCACGAGCAGCAGGCCCAGATAGGGGGCGTAGTGGACCGCATTGGCCGAGCCGGATGCAAAGGTAACGACTGCGACGGCAATCAAGGGAACGAATACCACGAGCGTCGTCTTCAACCATCCGCGGAGCTCGCTGAGCGCAAAGGCTCCCATGAAGCGCCCAATCATGAGCCCGCCCCAATAGAACGACAGGTAGCGGCTCGCCTCCAGGTGCGGAATCGAACCGATCTTGGGTGTGCCCAGATAGTTGATGAGCGTCGAACCGACCGAGACTTCGCCGCCGACGTACATGAAGATCGCGATCATTCCGAGGACGGTGTGCGGGTGCCGCAGCGCGCCAAGGTCGCCGGACATGTGTTCCGGATTCGTGAAATCCGGCACGTGCGCGAACTTGAACAGAAGGGCCAGCAGCGCAAAAACGCCGGCAAAACACAGGTACGGCAGTTTTACGGAATCCGCCTCATGCACGCCCGGGTGAGTGAAGACCTTGAAGATCAGCCAGCCCGCAATCGCGGGCCCGATCGTCGTTCCGAAGGAATTGAATGCCTGCGAGAGGTTCAGGCGGCTGGACGCCGTGCGTTCCGGACCGAGGATCGTCACGTACGGATTTGCCGCGATCTGAAGCATCGCGAAGCCAAGTCCGACGATGAACAGTGCGACCAGGAAAAACGGATATGAGGTCAGGACCGCCGCCGGATAGAACAGCGCGCTGCCGACTGCAGCGATCAGAAGGCCGGTGACCACGCCGTTGCGGTAGCCGATCCGGTTGATCGGATCCCCGGAGACGATCGAGATCACGAAGTAGATGAACGAGCCTACGAAATACGCGCCGAAAAAGGCGAACTGCACGAGCATCGCCTCCGTGTAGTTGAGCGTAAAGGCCTCCTTGAAGCGCGGAATCAGGATGTCGTTCCACACCGTCATGAAGCCCCACATGAAAAACAGCACGGTCATCAACGCGAAGGGACCGCGATAGGTGGGACCGTTGGCTGTGCGGATGGAACCGGGCGGATTACCGATGGGCTCGGGCGTAGTCATGATTGGGGGTGGCTAAATTGGGGCGTCCCGTCGCTAGAGAGCAGACTTGGCAAGTCAACCCGCATGCAAGGGATCTCAATTACGCGAAGGGAGAACGCATCGCGGTCGCGGCTCAGTGGCACAATACACGATTGCACGGCGTAGAAATCGACCACGAGACAGACTTCCTTGCGAGCAAGGGCAGAGGATTCGCTTCTTCATCAGGAGGAGGAAAGTCCATGCCGCGCAGTCGCGGACGGGAGAATTCCCTGTCGTGAACTCACGACGCAGCCCTGTCAAAAGCGGATGCCGCGGTCTATAACGATTGCAGTAAGGAATCCCCCGACTTCCGGGACGGGCAACTTCGACATCGCCTGTGCAGGGACTGTGCCCATAACCGGAAAGCATCCTCCGATACCATGCGCGTCGTCTTCCTCTACTCCGGCCAGACCCGCTCCTTCGGCAAGTGCTTCACGGATCCGAACGGTGGCCATCTCAGTGTCTGGCAATCACAGCGCTGGCAGATCGCGCGCCATTTTCCACAGGCCCGGTGTTTTGCGTCGGTGGCTGACGACGATACCGGCGCGGACATCGAGCTGCTTCGCCTGATGTTTCGCGACCCCGTCATTGAGGTCGTGAAGCAGCCCGACCTGCCCGAGCCACAGGGTGCCGCCACAGAACTTCAGGCCGCGACCCCGTATCGCATTTCGACGACGGTCCAGGCGATCCTTCGGCAGGCCTGGCACCTCCAGAAGGTATATGAGATGTATGAACCGGAGGCGAAGGACGACGATATCGTCGTGCGCATCCGGCCGGACCTCTTTTTCACGCGCTTCGTGATGCCAACGGTCCTCCCCTCTATCGATCAGGCGCTGGCGCCGTACTGGGGTTCGTATGGGGGGATCAACGACCGCTTCGTTTTTCTCGGGTCCCGTGCGGCGGGCGCCTATTTCAAGGCCTTCGACGACCTCGATGCCATGCTCGCCGAGGGTGCCCCGCTGCATCCCGAGACCCTGCAGCACTACGCGCTCGAGCGTCGCTCGATGGGAGTGTGCCACAAGCTGCTGGCCGATTTCGTGACGATGCGAACCGACGGTACATTCGCACACCAGGTTCATACGCCGATCGATCCGCTTCTGTATTTGCTGTGATCGCAGGCGTGGATCCGTCGGCGCCGAGCCCTTCGACCCCATAAATCATTTACGCGCGTTGCCGGTCGCTGTACGTTCCCGCGGGTTTTCGTCGGGCCGCCACCCCCATCCGAGCCGGCCGATCCAACCCCCGCCTGATTCGCCTCATTTTCATGACTCCCCCACTTCCCGAACCCACATCCACTCCCGCCGCGGGCCTCAAAGCGACGGTCTCACTCAACAATGGCGTCCGCATGCCTTGGCTTGGACTGGGTGTGTTCCAGATGCCGAGCGATGCCGAGACCGCTGCGGCCGTCCGAACTGCGTTTCAGTTGGGTTATCGAAGTGTGGATACGGCCTCTCTGTACCGCAATGAGCGCGGGGTCGGACAGGCCGTGCGCGATTGCGGAATCCCGCGCGACGAACTTTTCGTGACCACCAAGGTATGGAATGACGACATGCGCGGCAACCGCATCGAAGCGGCTTTCGAGCAGAGCCTCACGCTCTTGGGACTCGATTATGTCGACCTCTACCTCCTGCACTGGCCGGTCAAGGGGAAGCTCGTCTCTTCCTGGCGGGTGCTTGAGCGACTTCATCGTGCGGGCCGCATCAAAGCGATCGGAGTGAGCAACGCCATGATACCCCATTTGGACGAACTGCTCGCGGCGGCGGAGATTGTCCCCGCGGTCAACCAGATCGAATTTCACCCCTACCTCCAGAGCAAGCCGCTCGCGGCCTATTGTCGTGGTCACGGCATCCAGCTGGAGGCATGGAGTCCCCTTCAACAGGCAGGCGCACTGCTCTCCGACTCTGTCCTCGCGGGCATCGCGCAAAGGCACGGAAAGACTGTCGCGCAGGTAGTCCTGCGCTGGGACATTCAAGGCGGCGTGATCACAATCCCGAAGTCCGTCCATCCCGAGCGGATCGCCGGGAACGCGGAGATCTTCGATTTTGCGCTGACCGACGAAGAGATGGCGGCGATCGGCGCGCTCGATCGGAATGCGCGCAACGGAGCCGATCCGTTCAATTTCAACTTCTGATACGCCGACAGTCGACACGCCGCCCCGCCCCTTTTCCAATGCACACCCCAAAATTGATTCTTCCAACGATCGTCCTCGCCATGGCCGCGCTCACCGCAACCGCCGCAGAACCCTTTTCGTTTCCCCGCTCAACGCCTGAGGCGCAGGGCGTGTCGTCCGCGGCGATCCTCAACTTCCTCCAGGAGGCGGCACCGAAGGTGGACGGACTTCACAGCTTCATGCTGGTGCGGCACGGATACGTCGTCGCCGAGGGCTGGTGGTCGCCCTACAGCGCCGACCAGCCGCATGTCCTGTTTTCCCTCAGCAAAAGCTTCACCTCCACGGCGGTCGGCCTCGCCATCGCCGACGGGAAACTGGGCCTCTACACGCCGGTGCTCGATCTCTTCCCCAGCGAGGGTCCCGCCAACCCGAGCGCCAACCTCAAGGCCATGCGCGTGCGCGACCTTCTGACGATGTCCACGGGACACGAGGACTCGGCCATCGAGAACTTTCCGTTCTACGCCAAAGAGGATCTCGTCAGACGTTTCCTCGCCCTCCCCGTCACGCACAAGCCTGGCACGCTCTTCGTCTACAATACACCCGCCTCCTACATGCTCTCGGCGATCGTGCAGAAGGCCACCGGCCAGACCGTGCACGACTACCTGCTTCCACGCCTGTTCAAACCGCTCGGAATCGCCGATCCAACCTGGGAGAAGAGCGCCCAGGGGATCGACATGGGCGGCTTTGGACTCAAGGTGCGCACCGAGGACATCGCACGCTTCGGTCAGCTCTATCTTCAAAAAGGCCAATGGCAGGGTAGACAGCTGATTCCTGCCGGGTGGGTGGAGCAGGCGACTTCGCGCCAGATGTCCAACGGCAGCGATCCGACAGGAAATTGGGACCAAGGCTATGGATTCCAATTCTGGCGCTGCCCCCACGGCGTCTACCGCGGCGACGGCGCGTTCGGCCAATTTTGTATCGTGATGGACAAATACGACTCCGTCATTGCGATCACCAGCGGCACCCGCGACATGAGCGCCGTGCTCGACAGTGTCTGGAAATATCTCCTGCCCGCCTTCCACGACGGTCCGCTCCCGGCCGCACCCGCCGACGACGCCCGCCTCGTGGACACGCTGGCAAAACTCGCCGTGCCTCCGCAGGTGGGTCTCACCTCCTCGCCCATGGAATCCCAAATCCTCGGTCGCCGCTACGCCTTTGCCGACAATCCCGAGGGCATCAGGTCGGTCACCGTCACAGCCCCCGAGCAGGGAGGCATGTGGATGCGCGGCGCCGTGGCTGTGCCAAAGGGCACTCCATCCGGAGCGCTGACGTTTATAATCGATTTCGGAGGGACCGCCGTCCACATCACGGCCGCACCCGGCCTTTGGCATCGGGGAGGCGTCGTTCAAACCCAGTCCGGGCCGGAGCCCATTGCGGCCAGCGGTGCCTGGACGGGCGACTACACCTACTCGCTCAAGGTTTGCCAGTATCAGACCCCCTTCATCAAAACCTACCAGCTCCGGTTCTCGGGAGACGAACTGCGCATCGACAGCGCCGTGAACGTTTCATTCGACGACGTGCAACCCCCGTCGTTGATCGGTACCGTCCGAAACTGAGCTGCTTCATCATCCCTCCCCAATCGCCACACGGCGCGCCCCACCCGGTCGCGCCGTGTCTATTTGTCCACGTCCCCGGAGCCTGTCGCTGGCCAAGCGAGTGCGCCCCCGCCACGCGCACTATTCGGAGAGTTTATCCTGCTCCTCACGGGAGTCGGTGTCGTAGACCCTTGGAACACACGCCAATTGACCTGCGCCATGGAATTGCCGGCCCCGCACCGGATCCGGGCTGTCCATTCGTTATTGCATCTCCCCATTCGTGAATCTTCGGAATCTGTCTACTCTATTCCCTAAATTGGGGCCCGATATGTCCAAGCAAGCCATCGACGTTCCGCGCAGCCGCGCGCCATTTGTCTGCGGATCCCGCGGACGGCGGAGATTCCCCGTCCATGTGCTGCTGCTTTGGGTACTGACGTTCGCGCATGCGATCACGGCTCTCGCGCAACCTGTTGCGCCGAGCCCAGAGGAGTTGCAGCTGCTTCGTTCGGAGCTCGCGACGCGCTCGGCGAGCGCGCTCAGGGCCGCCACCGCGCAGCCCACGCTCTCGGTCAACCTCGGCACTCGCGCCGAAGCCCGGGCCTTTTTCAACGCGATCTACGGCCTTTCGGACAACGTGCCGATCCAGTGGACCGGATCGCTCACCGGCACTCCGGGCACTTCCGCAAGCGGCACGCCCGGCACCACGGCCGCCACGTTCAAGGACGCGGTGCAGCTTCGCATCAACTGGTTCCGCGCCATGGCCGGGATTCCAGCGTCCGTCACCTTCAACGACACCAACAGCGCCAGCGACCAGCAAGCCGCTCTGATGATGGCCGCGAACAACGCGCTCAGCCACACCCCACCCTCGAGCTGGCTTCTCTACACCACCGCCGGAGCCAATGCGGCCTCCAATTCCAACCTCAGCCTGGGCGATGCCGGGGCCGACGCCATCAGCGCCTACATGCTCGACTTCGGAAGCAACAACGTGGAGGTCGGTCACCGCCGATGGATCCTGTATCCGCAAACCCAGATAATGGGTACAGGCGACATCCCGGCCACGGGGAGCTTCCCGTCGACCAACGCCACCTGGGTGATCGACGGCTACTACGGCACCACGCGTCCCGCCGTGCGCGACACCTTCGTCGCCTGGCCACCGCCCGGCTATGTACCCTACGAGGTCATCTACCCGCGCTGGTCCTTTTCCTACCCCAACGCCGATTTCTCCTCGGCGACCGTGACCATGACCCGCGACAGCGCGCCCATCGCCGCCGCCGTATCGCCGATCTCGAACGGTTACGGCGAAAACACGCTTGCCTGGGTCTATGACGGGCTCGACGCCAACACCGTGCAAACGGCCGCGTCCAAACCCTCGACCGACACCGTCTACGGCGTTCACGTGAGCGGAGTGTTGATCAACGGCGTCAGCACCAATTTCAGCTACAACGTCACAGTCTTCGATCCGGCCGTCGCCGGCCCGGGCGACGTGCCCGTCTCCCTGTCGGGTCCGACACAGCCCTACGCCTCCCTGTCGAACGCCTACTCGGTGGCGCTTCCACCCTACGCCCAGAATTTCCAATGGAGGACCCTCACGGTGACACCGTTCGCCGGCACCTACGGAGCGGAAGGCGGACTTCAAGGCGTCACCGCGCAAACCACAGGGTCCTACGCCGTAGTCGACACGAGCACCTCCGCCACCGGCACCGCATCGTACCACCTCGCCCAGCCGACCCTCGACACGCAGAGCCTCACGCTGCCTCTGGAGTACTATTTCCCCTCCGGCTCGGCCAGCCTCACCTTCGCAAGCCGCTTGGGCTGGGCCACCAACACCCAGACGGCGCACATCCAGATCTCGCTGGACGACGGAGCGAACTGGACGGACCTCTACACACAGTCCGGCACCGGTTCGGCGGGCGAGACGTCGTTCACAAATCTCTCCGTCCCACTCGATGCCTACGCGGGCCGCGTATTTGAACTTCGTTTCACCTACACTTACGATGGCGGCTCGTACTTCCCCCAAACCGCGAGCGGCGTGGGCTGGAATATCGATCAGATCGCCTTCTCCGGTATCGACAGTACAACGACAGGCGCGGCCTCGGCGATCCAGTCGGGCTCGTCCTTCAGCTACACGCCGTCCACCACGGCTGTCGTGGGTCTGCAGGCACGCGGGCTCCTTTTCGGTACTTACGCAATGAATTGGGGCACCGTGCTGGAGACCACGGCCGTCTCCTCGGGCGGAACGCCTCCGACAATCACTGTGATGCCACAGTCCCAGTCCATCGCATCCGGCAAATCGGCCAGTTTTTCGGTTCAGGCCACTGGCAGCGCGCCTCTCAGCTATCAGTGGTACAAAGACGCTGTCGCGATCGCGGGGGCCACGAGCGCGACCCTGGCGCTGTCCCCCATCTCGACTTTCAGCGCCGGCGGATACTCGGTCACCGTCACCAACGCCAGCGGCTCTGCCACTTCGAGCACCGCCACCCTGACCGTCATCCCGGTCAACCACTTCCTTGCCATCTCAACCCGCTGTTTTGTCGGGACGGGTTATTCCATCGGCGTTCCGGCGTTTGCCCTGACTCAGGACGCCACCGTGCTGATCCGCGCGGGCGGCCCGTCGCTCGGAGCCTACAACGTAAGCAACGTACTCGCGAAACCCCAGCTCACGCTGTACGACGGCAAAAGCATCGCCCGGGTCTCCAATCAAGGATGGCAGAATGCGCCGGTCTATCTCAATGGCACGACGATCGCCTCGAATGGAGATTATGGCACGAACTACGATATCGCCCGGATAGAGAGTGCCGTCGGAGCCTATGCATTCACGACTCCCGACGACTCCGCGATTGCGATCAAGCTGCCTGCGGGCGTGTACACCGCGGAGGTCTCGGGCGCAGACGGAGGAAGCGGCAATGCGCTCGCCGAGGTGTATTTGTATCAACCCACCGGTGACACTGCGACGGGCGACCGTTTCTCAGCGATCTCGACGCGATGCTACGTCGGAACCGGCGACTCCATCGCGGTCGTCGGACTCTCAATTCAGAAGAGCGCGAAAGTCCTGCTTCGGGCGGTGGGACCCTCCCTGGCGGCCCTGGGCGTGACCAACACCATCGCCAAGCCGAGCATCACGCTTTACGACCGCAGCGGCACAGTGATCGCTACCAACACCGGCTGTGAGGTGGACCCCGGAAACTGGACAGGAGGGATCGTTAACCCAAAGTCAGAGAAACCCACACGATCCACATGTCCAAGAAACGACGTCAGCACAGTCCTGATTTGAAGGCGAAAGTGGGGCTTGAAGCCCTGAAGGGAATCGAGCCGATCCACGCGATAGCGGCGAG
>JAJXYI010000026.1 GCA_021780625.1 bacterium
TGTTAGCACAGGTGTCGCCGGTTGTGGCCGGCGTCCGCCTGTTGTCCCCACATCCCCACCTACCCAACAAACCGCATGCTGTTTAGCTATCGGAAGCACTCATGAAACCACCCCGTCCCCTGATGTCACTACTGTCGAGCGACGTCGGCCGCGTCTCTGCGTTCGCGGCGTTATGCTCGTTGACTGCCGTATCCGCCTTTGCCCAGGCCAAACCCTCCAATCCGACGGCTGCGGCGACGCCGGCCTCCTCCGGTTCGACGAAGTCCGCGGCCAGTGCCGAGGATGATTCGTCGGTGATTCGCCTGACCCCGTTCGAAGTGAACGCGTCGACCGACCACGGCTACTTCTCTCCGACGACGCTGGCCGGCACCCGCCTGAACAACAACATCGCTGACATTCCTTCGTCAGTCACCGTCGTCAACCAGCAGCAGCTGCTGGACACGAGCTCGTGGGACATCAACGACGTGTTTCGCTACGAGGCCGACACCGAGGGTGCCAGCACCTACACCCCGATCGCGATGGTGCGCGGCAACGTCGCCGACGTGCTCGCGACCCAGCCCCAGACCTCGGGCAATCGTATTCGTGGTCTCACGACGGCCGACCTGGAAGTCGACAACTACTTCTCGCTGAACCGCATCCCGTTCGACAGCTACAACACGCAGTCGCTCGAGGTGGATCGCGGTCCGAACTCGATCCTGTTCGGAACCGGCAGCCCGGCGGGCATCGTCAACCAGACCCGCGCGCGTGCCGTTTTGGACAAGAAGAGCGGCAGCGTCACGCTGGTCGGTGGCAGCTGGGGTACCTACCGCGAGAACTCCGCATTCAACATCCCGGTCATCCCGCGCAAGCTGGCAATCTACCTGGCTCAGGCCTACACGAACCAGGGTTTCCAGCAGAAGCCTTCCTCGGACATCGCCCGCCGCCAGTACGCCGCCTTCACCTTCGTCCCCTTCAAGAACCAGAAGACGAAGCTCACCGGCAGCTTTGAGTACTACAATCACGACCAGAAGGATCCCAACGGTGTCACCCCCGTCGATTTCGTGACGCCCTGGCTCCGGAGCGGACGCCCGGTGTACAATCCGCTCAACGACATGGTGACCTACCTGGACACGGGCAAGACGACGGGTCCCTACGCGCTCGCGAAGAACTATCCCAACTATGCGGGTATCCTTCAAACGGATATGGGCAACGTGAACTCGCCGAATTTCGTGCCGTCGCTCAATTACGTGACCACTGGCCACAACTTCATGTTCATGAACCAGGGCCAGCTGGAGAACTTCTATCGCGGCCAGCAGTCCGGCTTCACGGTCACCGGCTTCGTGCCGTCCACGTCCGCGATGACGGCCCAGCAGCTCATGCTCAACCAGGAGAAGGTCACCTGGTCCGTTCCACTGCCGACACCCACTGGGTATCAGGTGTGGCAGTACCCTTCGGTGACCAGCAAGAGCATCTACGACTGGAGCACGGTCAATCTGAACCCAATGTCCTATGAACACACCGAGGCGAAGACCTACTACCTCGACCTCCAGCAGGAACTGCTCCCGCACCTGAATCTCGACGTGGGCTGGTTCCGCCAGGAGCTCAAGCAGTTCTCCGACTCGCCGCTCTCGCAGGCAAACGCCACGACGATCTACGTCGACACCAACCAGTACCTCCTCACCGGCCAGGCCAACCCCCACCTCGGCCAGCCCTTCGTCGATGGTTACGCGAGCGACATCTTCGAGTCGCCGGAGATCAACAACAACCTCCGCGCCTCGCTCGAATACGAGCTCAACATCGAGGATCACGTGCCGAACTGGCTGAAATGGCTCGGCCATCACCGCCTCATGACTGTGTTC
This sequence comes from bacterium, assembly GCA_021780625.1. The sequence continues at coordinate 1,839 of JAJXYI010000026.1, forward strand.
TCCCAGCACGACGACGCGCAGGACAATCTCCGCTATCGTGAGTCCATCGTTGGTGGCGATCCGAACTACCTGCCCTCCGCGGCCACCCTCAATCAGGCCACGGGCTACGGCTATCCGGTGCACAACACCGCGGTGGAGGCCTGGTACTACCTCGGCACGGGCACCAATGGACATGGTTTTGGCAACGGCTCCCCGGGTTTCAGCTCCCGTCCGCCGATCAACAGCCCGATCACGCTTCCCATCCAGACCTACAACTACGCCACGAACAGCTGGCAGACGACGAGCATCAACATGCAGTCGGTGCTCTTCCCCACGGGTGGCCGATCGGAGAACGTTCAGGACACCAAGACCTACTTCTGGCAGGCCTTCCTCTGGAACAACCGCATCGTTGGAACCTTCGGCATCAACGACGACTTCGTGAAGAGCCGTCAGAACGTGTTCCCCACGAAGAATCCGGAGTCGTATGAGTACACGAACGGGTTCCCGAATTACCAGTATTGGAACAATATGGGCGCCTGGAACCGCGACAGCGGCCGCACCACGACCACGGGTCTCGTGTTCCATCCCCTCCAGCACTGGGCTTCGATCGATCGCGCCGCCTCCAACGGCAGCTTCCTCGCCGGCCTGGCCCGCTCGTTCAGCCTGACCTTCAACCGGTCGAGCAACTTCAATCCGCCGCCGGCGTACTACACCGACTTCTTCGGAAACCCGCTCCCGAAGCCTCAGGGCACCGAGCGCGACTACGGTTTCGAGATCGCCACTCCGGACAACAAGTTCTTCCTCCGCGCGACCTGGTATCGCACTGCCAACCAGGACCAGTACGTGGGCAACACCTCCAATGCCCGCGCCCTGTACATCGACCAAACCGAACTGAAAAACTGGGCGACCGCTGTCGTCGAGGTACGCCACGGCGAGAATCCCTCCGATCCGAACTTCGGCAACACCTCGGTCTATCCGATCACCCAGCAGATGCAGGATGAGATCTCGTCCCTTACGGGCCTGCCCTACACCTTCGGCGGCAACGTGGGTGAGAAGGGCCAGTTCATCAACCCGTACGAGACCGAGAACGGCATCGCGCGGGGCGTCGAACTCGAGCTCACCTACAACCCGACGCGCAATTGGCGCATGAAGTTCGCCTGGGCGAAGCAGAAGACCATCCTCAGCAACATCGCCAGTCAGGCCGCCGCCTGGGTCAACTACCGCTATCCGAAGTGGCAGACCTACGCCGCCACCGACCTCACGCAGGTCTACACCCGCTCGAACGGTCGCGCGATGTACCTCGGCAACTTCTGGCAGGGCTACGGCTACGACAACAACATCTACCAGAACCAGGCCTACGGCTGGAACACGACGCAGGACTACTTCAACATCGTCGTGAACGCCCAGCTCGCCACGGATCGCGCCCTGAACAACACCCAGGCCACGAACCAGCGGCAGTACTCCTGGAGCTACCTGTCGACCTACGACTTCGACCACGGGAGGCTCAAGGGCTTCACGGTCGGCGGCGCCTTCCGCTACGACGGACGCGCGGTCGCCGGCTACTATGGCGACACCGCCAACCTGAATCCCTCGGGCAATGTCTTCCAGCCCGACGTCACCAAGCCGATCTACACCCCGCGCCAGATTCACGTCGACGCCTGGATCGGCTACCGTTTCCGCATGCCGTGGGCCGGCCACGGAGTGCAGGGACGCGTGCAGCTCAACGTCGCCGATCTGACCCAGAACG
>JAJXYI010000635.1 GCA_021780625.1 bacterium
AGGATCGTCACCAGGTTCGCATTGCCCGTGCGCTCGCCATAGCCGTTGATCGTACCCTGCACCAGGCAGGCGCCCGCGGAGATCGCGGACAATGCGTTCGCCACGCCCAGGCCGCTGTCGTTGTGCGGATGGATGCCCACCTTGTCCGGCCCGAACTCCTTCACCACGCGCCCGACGATGTCGCGCACCTCCTCCACCAGCGTGCCGCCATTGGTGTCGCACAGCGTCAGGTTCACCGCCCCGCCACGCACCGCCGCCGCCAGGGTCTTCAACGCATAGTCCGCGTTGTCCTTGAACCCGTCGAAGAAATGCTCCGCGTCGTACAGCACTTCCCGGCCGTTGGCCGTCAGGTACCGGATCGAATCCTCGATCATCGCCAGGTTCTCCTCCGGCGTCGTGCGCAGGATCTCGTTGACGTGCAACAGCCAGGTCTTGCCCACCAGGGTCATGACCGGCACGCCGCTCGCCAGCAGCGTCTGCAGCTGCGCGTCGTCCTCCGCCTTCACGCCTGCGCGCCGGGTCGCCCCGAACGCCGCGATCTTCGCGTGCTTGAGCTTCAGGTTCTTCACCTCCGCAAAGTACGCGATGTCGCGCGGGTTCGACCCCGGAAAGCCGCCTTCAATGTAATCGACCCCGAACTGGTCCAGGCGCTCGGTGATGAGCAGCTTGTCCGTGACCGAGAAATTGATGCCTTCGCCCTGCGTGCCATCCCGCAGGGTCGTGTCGTAGATTTTGATGTTCGGGTTGCTCATGTGGAAAAAACGAAACCCCGGGCTTTCGACCCGGGGTGACTGGAAGCTTGGCTTTCGATGCGCTGTTCTGGTTAAGCCATGTCTCCATGCCCGGGCCGGCGGCAGGGAATAATAATCCCGCCGATGATCGAAATGTGGATGGCCTCGGAGAACAACATGACGGAAGGCAGAAAATCCCCCGCCGTCAAAATGTCGATACCGTTTTTTCCGCCCGCGCCCCGGTGATGCGACTTGCGCCCGCCCGGAATCCCTCCGAACTCTTGCGGCGCCGCCCGCCGTCCGCCACAATCGCGGGCTGCTTCCCTCCCGAGACACACCGATCGCTCCACGCCTCCCGCCGCCCATGGCTCTCCCACGTATCTTGATCAACGAGGACTCCCTGGTCGACCAGAGGCGCCTGCTCGATGAGTTCGGCCGCGCCCACTTCCAATGCGAGAGTCTCTGCGTGGCCCGGCGGGCCGAGTTCGAGGCCGCCCTCACCCGCTTCGCCCCCGAGCTGATCATCTCTGATTATTACCTCGGCGATTTCGACGGTCTCACGGTACTCGATGCCGCCCGCGCCCGGCGCCCCGGCACACCCGTCATCATCCTTACCAACGCCCTCAACGAGGAGACCGCAGTCGAATGCATGCGCCGCGGTGCCGCAGACTACGTGCTCAAGAGCCGGCTGCCCAGCATCGTCCCGACCGTCATCGCCCAGCTCGAGCGCATCAAGGCCGCCCGCGAGCGCGCCCGGCTGCGGCTCGAACATGAGCAGCTGTTTCAGCTCACGCCGAATCTGTTCTGCATCTCGAATCCCGAGGGTCTCCTCCAGGACGTCAACCCAGCCTGGACCGCCCGCCTGGGCTACTCGCGCGAGGAACTCATCGACCGCAAGCTCGAGGACTTCATTCAGCCCGACGATGTCTCGCTCTTCGAACCGTGGTGGAAACGCCTGCTCGCCGCGAACGGCGCGACTACAAACGGCACGGGACGCTCGCCCCTGAGTTCCGAATGCGAATGCCGCCTCGTCCACCGCGACGGCTCCCACCGGCACATCCTCTGGAACGCCACCGCGTTTGCCACCGACGGGCGCGTCTTCGCCTACGGCCACGACGTCACCGAACGCAAGCGCGTCGAGGCCGCTCTCCGCGAAAGCGAGGCCCGCTTCCGCGCCATGGCCGACTCCGCCCCCGTCCTGATGTGGGTCGCCGATCCGGAGCTCCGCTTCACCTACTTCAACCGACCCTGGCTCGACTTCACCGGCAACATCCTCGAACACGAGGTGAAGAGCGGCTGGACCCAGGGCGTCCACCCCGACGATCTCTACCGCTGCCTCGAAGTCCTCCGCTCCAGCAACCAGACCCAGCAGCCTTTCCGGATGATCTTCCGGCTCCGCCGCCACGACGGCGCCTACCGCTGGATCCTTGATTACGGCATGCCACGCTTCGACGAGCACGGCGGCTTCCTAGGCTACATCGGCTCCTGCATCGACATCACCGAACAGCACGAAGCCGAGAGCGCCCTCACCCAGCGCGCCGTCAAGCAGACCGCCCTCGTCAACTTCTCCAGCTTCGCCCTCGCCCGCCACCCCTTCACCACCCTGCTCTTCGGCGCCGTACGCACGGTCGGGGAGACGCTCGGCGTCGAGATCAGCCAGGTCCTCGCCCTCTCGACCGAACACGACCACCTCACCCTCGTCGCAAGCGCCGACCCCGAGGGCGACGCCGACCAGATCGGCCAGGTCTGCAGCGCCGCCTCCCCCGCCATGCGCGTCGGACGCGTCCTGCTCCTTCCCGACGACGCCGACGACTTCCCCGGCGCCGCCACCCTCGCGCGCAAGGGCATCCGCACCGGCCTCGCCGTGATGATCGGCAGCAACGAGAAACCCTACGGCCTGCTCACCGCCGCCACCGCCCAGGCACGCGATCTGTCCGGCGACTCCGCGAGTTTCCTCCAGAGCATCGCCAACATCCTCAGCACGGTGCACGCCCGCACCCTCGCCGAGGAAGCCCTCGCCGAAAGCGAACAGAAGTTTCTCCAGTCGCAGAAAATGGAGGCCGTCGGCCTGCTCGCCGGCGGCGTCGCCCACGACTTCAACAACCTGCTCACCGCCGTGCGCTGCTACGCCGAAATCCTCAGCGACGACCTCGCCGAGCAGGCGCCCGCCGCCCAGCCCAAGGTCGCCGAGATCCTCAAGGCCACCGCCCGCGCCAGCGCCCTCACACGCCAGCTCCTCGCCTTCAGCAGAAAACAGGTCGTGCAGCCCGAGGTCCTCGACCTCAACAACGTCATCTCCGACATCTCCGAGATCCTCCGCTCCCTCCTCAGCGAGAACATCGTCTTCGAATTCATCCCCGGCGCCTCGCCCGCCACCATCCGCGCCGACCGCGGCCAGCTCGAGCAGGTCATCATCAACCTCGCCATCAACGCCCGCGACGCCATGCCCGTCGGCGGCCGCCTCACCCTCCGCACCGCAGGACGCACCATCACCCAGGGCGATGAGGAGACCCGCGACCTCGCCGCCGGCTCCTACGTCGAACTCGCCGTGTCCGATACCGGCGTCGGCATGAGCCCCGAGATCCAGGCCCACCTCTTCGAACCCTTCTTCACCACCAAGCCCAAGGGCCGCGGCACCGGACTCGGCCTCGCCACCTGCGCGGTGATCCTCAAGAACGCAGGCGGCACCATCCGCTGCACGAGTCGACTCGGCGAGGGCACCACGTTCAACGTGCTCCTGCCCGAGGTCCACGAGACTGAGTACCAGATGGATAGCTTCGAGGACGACACCCCTCTCGGCCGCTCCGAGAACATC
>JAJXYI010000516.1 GCA_021780625.1 bacterium
GGGGCCCGTGCGGAAGCTGATCGCCGCGCAGGGACGTCGTTCGGTGTTCAACATCCTGGGCCCGCTTATCAACCCGGGCCGCCCCGCACACGTGCTGCTTGGCTCGTTCTCGGTGGAGTGGGCGGGCAAGCTCGCCGCCGCGGCGGACGTGCTCGGCGTCGGCGCCGGGCTCGCAGTCCACGGGGTGATCGAACAGGGACGGGGTATTGACGAACTCACCACGGCGACCGCCAACCGCGTCTTCGGCGCCGGCCGCCTTCGTGGACTCGACGGCGTGTGGCGCGCCTCGGACTTTGGGCTTCGCGAGTCGCCGTTCTCGGACCTCGCCGGTGGCGATGTCGCGGCAAACCTGAAGCTCGTCTCCGACCTGCTCGACGGACGCGGCCCGGCGGGACTCGTGGACACGATCGTGCTCAACGCTGCTGTTTGCCTCTGGCTGGTGGGGCGGGCCAACGACCCGCGCGAAGCGCTGGGCGAGTGCAGGAACCTGCTCCTCGGCGGGGGCGTTCGGACCAAAATCGAGGCAACCCGCGACTTTTTCTCCCGCTCGTGAATCGCGTCTATTTCGGCACTGATGGCGTCCGCGGCCTGGTGGGCGGCCCGTTGATCAATCCAGAGTTTGCCGCGCGGCTTGGCGAAGCTGCGGCTCGCTGGGCCCTCTCGGCCAACCTCGCGTTGCACGACGACGCGCCACGGCGCGTACTGATCGGTCGCGACACCCGCGCCTCGGGACCGGCCCTCGTGCAGGCGCTCGCCTCGGGACTGGCGGCGGGCGGGCTCGCACCCGTGAGTCTCGGAATCGTGCCAACCCCCGCCGTATCCCACGCCGTGCGCAGCCATGGTGCCTTGCTGGGTGCGGTCGTGACCGCGTCGCACAATCCGGCTTCGGACAATGGCATCAAGTTTTTCGGTCCCTCCGGAATCAAACTCGACGATACCCAGGAATCCGCGATCGAGGCGCTGATCCCATCCTCAGCCTCTGCGAAACCCTCTGCTCCGCTTCCAACGTTTGAGGTGGCTGGCGACTATGTCCGCGCAGCCCTGCAACTTCTGCCCGCAGCGCGGTTGACCGGCTGGCGCATCGTGGTCGATACCTCGAACGGAGCGACCTGTTCGACGACGCCTGTCGTGCTTCGGGCGCTCGGGGCCGAGGTCGTTTCGATCGGAGCCTCTCCGGATGGCTCGAACATCAATGCCGGTGTCGGAAGTGAACATCCCGGCGTGATCGCGAACACGGTGATCGCCGAACGAGCCGTCCTCGGGATCGCGCACGATGGCGACGGCGACCGGTGCATCCTGTGCGACGAGCGTGGGGGGCCGCTCGATGGGGATGAACTGCTCGCGATCCTGGCCGTCCACGCGCTGCGCGCCGGACGCCTGGCAGGCAATACGCTAGTGGCGACGATCCAGAGCAATCTCGGCCTTGATCGCGCCGTGCGCGCTGCAGGCGGACGGGTCCTGCGGACGCCCGTGGGCGACCGCTATGTCATCCAGCGCATGCTGTCCGAAGGAGCGAGGCTCGGCGGCGAAAGCAGCGGACACGTCATTTGCGCAGACTTCACCCCGTCGGGCGACGGTCTTGTGGCGGCTCTGCGGGTGATCCAAGCCATGCTCGAAACGGGGCAGCCGCTGTCCGAGCTGCGCAAGGTGATCTCAAAGCTTCCCCAGCGCACGGGCGCCCTGCGTGTGCGGGAAAAACGGCCGCTGGCCGACCTGACGGAACTGCGCCGCGTGATCGAACGGATCGAGCGGGAGTTTGGCGAAGATGGCCGCCTCCTGGTTCGCTATTCCGGCACCGAGCCGAAATTGAGGCTTCTCGTGGAGGGGCCGGACGAAGGCTCCGTTTCCGACGCTTACCTGCGCCTTGAATCTGCCGCGCGTGCCGAGCTCGAGGTGCTCTGAGGTCGCTGGTCGGACGGCAGGAACCAGAAGTCAGCGGCCAGAGGTCAGAAGCCAGAGGAGGGAGTCAAGGCTCCGAATCCTTGGCAGGGTGACGTCTCCGTGCTCCGGATGCGCCCTCTTCCCGCGGTGGAATCACGCCGCTCGTCGGCCGCGTTCGGCCAGTACGAGGGCGAGGGCCAGGACGGCGCCTCCGGCGAGCAGGCGGGGTAGGTTGGTGTGCTCTCCAAAGACGAGCAGCGAGACCAGCACGGCGATCGGCAGCTTGACGTTGTTCATGACAGCGAGCGTGCCCGCATTGACCTTTTCGGCCCCGAGATTCCACCAGTAGAAGCAGACGCCGGCCGGAATGATTCCCAGGTAGACCAACGTCGCGATCTGAACCACGCCAAGATGGAATTGAGACCACTTCGTGATGAATGCGGAGGCCGCTAGGCTCGCGACAAACGCTCCGGCGTAGGGCAGGGCGAAGAGCTGGGCGTCGCTCACGTTTGAATCCGAGAGGCGGATACGCTCCCGGCGCCAGGCCAGCTGGCCCGCGGCGAAACAGACATTGGAGGCCTGCATGAGAAGAAACCCCTTCACGTGCGAGGCGTCGAGTGAGCGGATTTCGAGGATGATCGTCGAACCGGCCGCCGCGAGGAGTGCGGCCCACAGGTAATGCCATCGCCAGGCGCGCTCTAGGCTGGCGTCGATCAGCACCACGTAGAGGGGCGTGAGCACGGTGAAGAGGGCGACTTCGTGCGCCTGCAGGTAATGATACGACTGCAGATAAAACAGGTACATAGCGCCAAACTGCACTGCGCCGATGAACGCGAGGCGCACCCGAGACGCCATAGGGACCCGGCTCAGGCGGACGAACGGAAGGAAGACCAGGAAGGCGATGCCGAGCCTGAGCGTCGCCACGGCCGTCGCATCGACAGTCGAGAGCTGATCCTTCACGAGGCCGAACGAGAATGCCCAAAGCAGGGAGGTGATGATCAGGTAAAACATGCCGATGCCCGGAAGCACCGGCGAGCGACGCCACCGGGTCAAGCGGGAAGGCTCTGGACTGAACGTCCCCGGAGTTTAAATCCCCGCCTCGTGGAAATGGCCCCGGTTCACGCAGTTGCCGTTGGGTCAATTTGCCATGCCAGGGTTGATCGGCTCGTGCAGCCTTCGTGCTCGGGCTCAGGCAATTGAAAACGCCGGCTTCATCCCGATCGATACGATGAGCAGCGTTGCCAGCGAGTTTGCAGGCATGAGGATGGCCGCGACGAGTGGGTCCATGAGGCCTGACACCGCCAGTCCGACGGCGAGCAGGTTGTAGACGACCGAAAAGCTGAGAATGATCAGTTGGGTGTGATGGCGTATCCGATCGACGTCGAACAGCGCGCGGATGCCTCCGATGCCTCGTCCGAGGTAATAGAAATCCGCTTTCCGTTCGAGCAGTCCGCGATGCACGACGGGCGTCCCGCGGCAGAACGCCTTGTCGAAGGCAAGGCTGTCGTTTGCGCCGTCGCCGAGCATGAGTGTGTCGTCGGAGCCGCTCTCGGATATCCAGGAAGCCTTGTCCTCCGGTGAACGTCCGCCGAGGGCGCGGGAGGGCGGGATTCCGAGTTCCGTGGCGAGGCGTCGAACCTTTTCTGGATGGTCGCCGCTGAGAATCCAGGTCTCGAAGCCATGGGCCGACAATTGGGCGAGTTCTCCGGTGGCATCGGCCCTTGCTCGATCGGCAAACCGGAATTGGGCAAGCTGCGCGCCATTGCGGGCAAAGATCACTTCGCCTGCGGCACTGTCGGCGGTTTCCGGGCCCGCCAGTGCCCATGACGGGCGGCCAAGCCTCCACACGACTCCGCAGGCATCGTGCAGGCTGACGCCCTGGCCGACCTCCTCGTCCGCCTGGCCGGTAGCCGGTTCCGGAGCGCCGATCGCCAGCAATTCCGCCAGCAGCGTCTGGCTGATGGGATGGGCATTGTTCCGGACCATCGCATGGAGCGCGGCCCGGGCCTCGCCAGCGAGTGCGGAAAGCTCCTCGGGATTCTCCAACTCAGGTGTCTCAAGCGTGAGTGTGCCGGTCTTGTCGAAGACGATGCGCCGGACCCGCCTCAGTTTCGCCCACAGGTCATTCTCGCGCACGAACACGCCGCGCCTGCGCAACGCGACGGCCGCCATCTCGTCGGCAAGGGGAAACGCGAGGCCGATGGCGCAGGGGCAGGAGACGACCAACACGGCGGTCACCACAGCCCCCGTCCGCAGTGCGTCGTGCGTGGCGATTCCCCACGCGATGCCCGCGAGCGCCGCGATGACGAGGATCCCTACCAGGTACCCGCGAATTATGCGTTCGAGAAAACGATGCCGCCAGCCCAGGCGTTCACCCGGACCGACCAGTTTCGCGAGCAGCGAGTCGTCCCAGACCTGGCGCGCGCAGAGGCGCGCGTCGGCCCGGCTGACGTTCAACGCGCCTGCCGGCACGACTTCGCCCTGGCGGTAAATGCGGGGCTCGGATTCGCCGTTGATCGACGACAGGGAGAACGCGCAATCCGCGGACTCGAGCCGCGACTCCACCGGGGAAGTCTGACCATTGGCGAGCAGGTACTGCTGCCCGGTGCGAATCTGCTCGGGCGAGACCTCTGCCGATCCCCCGTCCTCACTGAAGATCCGCAGGCTCGCCGGCTTCACCTGCTGGGCCAGCAGGCGTCGCTGGTTCTTCTCGACCGCCGCCACCTGGGCCCAGCGGCCGATCAGCATCAGGAGAATGAATACCGAAAGAAAATCGAAATAGACGAACCGGTCGACGCCCGCGACAAACCCGTAGGTGGAGCCGGCGTACGCGCCCAGGATTCCCAGCGCGATGGGCAGGTCGATGTGCAGCGCCCCCTCGCGCAGCGAGCGCACCGCGCGCCCGAGAAAATGGCTCCCCCCCACGAGCAGGCTCAGCGTGCCGCACCCGAACGAGATCGCGCCGAAGAGCCGTGCGTATTCGAACGAGGGCTTCATGCCGAAATAGGTCGGCAGGGTGAACAGCATGACGTTCATCGCGAACGCCCCGCAGAGGCCGATCCGGCGTACAAGGTCGCGGCTCTCCGAGTTGTCCCCGACTCCTCCCGCCGGGCCGAGCAGGTAGCCGAACGATTGCAGTTTCGCGGCGAATGCGGGCAGGTCGCACGCGCCGGCATCCCAGCGCAGGCGCATCTCGCCGGTCTGCGCGTTGACCACCGAGTCCCTCGCGCCCGGGTGCTGCTGGTACAGGCGTTCGATCAGCCACACGCAGCCCGCACACGAGATGCCCTGGATCGAGAGCGAAAGCTCAGGATGACGACGGTCCTCGCCGCGGGCCGCCTCGGCCTTTTCCGCAGCCTCCTGCGCACGGGCCAGCCACGTCGTGTCGCGGGGCTGGAACAGCGAGGCGTCCGCCGGCGGCGTCACGGTGTCCTTGAAACGGTAATACGCGTCGAATCCGCCCTCGTGGATCAGTCGATTCACGTACGCGCAGCCCGCGCAGCAAAAGCCCGTATCCCGCGCGCGCTCGTCGAGCAGTGGCGAACCGCAATGCCTGCAAACGGGGCGGTCGCGCGTCCGCGCCGGCCGCGAATCGGTCTCCGGCGTTGCGCTCACGTCAGAAGCAGCAGACGAAGTTGTCCAGGCTAGGTCCCTCGAATCCGAGGGTGGCCCGCAGCCGCCACGCGACCATGAGCGCTGCAGCGAGCGCGAGCGTGACCCGGATGCCGGAGACCCAGGAGGGGGAGAGCTTGGCGCGGATCCAGGCAAACTGCGACTGCGCGAGCCACAGCAATGGCATGGTGCCAAACGCGAAGCAGAGCATGAATTCGAGGCCGCGCAGCGCCGAACCCGCGATCAGCGAGGCAGCGAGCGCGAAATAGAGCGGTCCGCAGGGAAGCAGGGGCGTGGCGAGGCCCAGCGCGACCGCCGCCTGCGTGCGGGAACGCCGCTTGAACCAGGCATGCAGCTGGAAGGTCCAGCGGCTCATCGCCGCCAGCTTCGGAAGATGGCGCTCCCAATTGAATGCCAGCCCGATGAAGAACACGACCATCAGCCATGGAATCCATCGCACGACCCCGTGAGACAGAAATCCCACCGCGAAGCGACCGAGGCCGCCCGCGAGCGCGCCCATGGCGCCGTAGCTTACCGCCCTCGAGACGTGATAAAGCGTGCCGGTCGTCACCGGATCCGCGCGCTCTCCCGGTGAGGGCATGATGATGCAGGCGAGCGGTCCGCACATGCCGGCGCAATGCAGGCTCGTGACGAGTCCCGCGATGAGGGCTGTGGTGGCGGAGTTGATCGCCGGAAGGGTCATGGGATCGATTCCTGTTCGATCGGGATCTCCTGAGGCCTATGCTTTTCCGCAAAATAGACGACCGCAAACCAACCCAGCGCCTGGGCGACTAGCACGGCGCTGATGATCAGCATGAACGGGTTTCTCTTGGGCTTGGTTTCCATGGTGTTCCTATTTGAGAAGCGCCGCATCGGGCCCGAGGAAGTCCACGCTGCGCCTGATTTCGAAGGTCTTCTTTTCGTCGCTCATGACGATGGTGAAGGAGAACGGCCCCGTGTACTCAGAGCGGCTCTCGGTGTAGACGACGGGCAGCAGTTCCTCCGCCATCGGGCCGATCGTGACCGGGCCATCAAGGCCCGTCTGCACAAGGTGCGACCCGCCCTGGAAATTCACGATGAAGTTCGCGGGCTTGTTCGTCTTGTTGACCAGACGGACCATGAACTGATTTCGGATGTCGTGGCTGTCGATGATGTACGGTGTGCCCACGATGCGCGTGACCGCGAAGTCGGCGGGACGTACGCGGGAGAACGTGATGCCGGAGACGATCGCGCCGATCAGCAGGGCGGTGGCATAGACGATCGTGCGGGGACGGATCCAGCGGGTTCTTCCTCCGGATAGTCCGTCCAGCGAATCGTAGCGAATCAGTCCACGCGGACGCTCCACGCGGTCCATCACCTCGTCGCAGGCGTCGATGCAGGCCGCGCAGCCGACGCACTCGAGCTGGAGTCCCTGGCGGATGTCGATGCCGGTCGGGCAGACCTGGACGCAGCGATTACACGAGATGCAGTCGCCTGCGCCCGTGGTGCCGAGCTTGCCGCGGGGTTCGCCGCGCTTCTTGTCGTAGCCGATCACCAGGGAGTTGTCGTCGATCAGCGCCGATTGGAGCCGCCCGTACGGGCAGATCACGATGCACAGCTGTTCGCGAAACCAGGCGAAGTTGAAATAGAGGACGCCGGTCGCGATCATCATGAACGCAAACAGGCTCCAGTTCTCCTCCGGTGCTGAGTTTATCATCCGCCACAGCTCGGGGATGGACACGAAGTAGGCGAGGAACAGGTGGGCGATTGCCGCGGAGGCGATGATGTAGAGCCCGTGTTTGGCGGTCCTGCGTGCAATCTTGCTCCCCGAGAGCGGGGCCTCGGCGAGGCGTCGGCGCGCCACCGAGTCGCCGTCGATCCATCGCTCGATCCGCCGGTACACGAAATCCAGGAATACCGTATGCGGACATGCCCAGCCGCACCAGATGCGCCCGAGCAGTGCCGTGACAAAGAACAGCGTGAAGCCCAGCCCTGTGATCAGGAAGAAGAGCATCCACATATCCTGCGCGGCAAAGGTCATTCCGAACAGATGGAAGCGCCGCTGGGCGACATCCAGGAACACCGCCGGAAACCCGTTGATCGGAATCCACGGCATCAGGCCGTAGATCAGGATCAGCGCCGCCGCGGCGATCGTGCGCCACTTGAAGAAACGGCCGCGTGCGTCGGCCGGATACAGGAAACGGCGCGAACCGTCGTCGCGGATCGTGGTGACGGAGTTCAGGCTCGGGGCCTCGTGGGTCCGGGCGTGCTTCGGGTTCTGATTGGAATCGGGAGTATCCACGAGTCGGATCTTCGGAATGGGTCCGGCGGGACCGGCCGGGCGCGTGCCGCGGAGGCCCCGGGTCGGGAGTCAGTTCAGCGGCGGTTGCTTGTTCATGCTGAGCACGAACGCCACGACCTGCGTGATCTTCTTTGCGCCGAGGATCGGCCCCCAGGTCGGCATGCCCTTGGCCTTCACGCCGGTGGTGACGGTGTGATAAATCTCCATCGGGCGGCCGCCGTGGATCCACTGCTGTTTGATCAGGCGCGGACCGATGTTGCCAGACAGGTCGGGACGATGGCAGGCCGCGCAATTGGCGAGGAACGTCGCGTGGCCCTCCGCGACGATCTGCGGATTGCGGCTCATCGCATACAGGGTTTCGTCGTTGAGATTCGCGACGCTCGCCAGACGTTCTGCCTGGATGCGCGTCATCTCGGCATTCACAATCTGGGCCTGGCTCGGGAGCACCTTCCACCACTCGTAACACGAGTAGTAGCCGACGGCGAAGATGATGGCTCCGTAGAACGTGGCGAGCCACCAGTTCGGAAGGCGACTGTTGTACTCCTGGATGCCGTCGTAGGTGTGCGGCCGGAGTTGATCCTCGTCATGATGGTCCGGGGAGGGCGTGGATTTGTCAGGCGTCATGGCGTTCAGATGGGCGTTCGTCGACGAAGGGAAGGTTCTCGAACTGTTCGAGCTGCTTCGATTTCATCCGCATGGCTCTCCAGAAGAAGGCCACGTAGATCGATGCCGAGACCACGAAGGCGAGCGTCCCGACGAAGACCACGGAATGGTCCATTACGATGCGTTGGAACATGGGCAGGCTCCCTCGTTATTTGGCTTCCGCGACCGCGTGCGCGGCCGGCGGAATGATGATGGTTTTGCCCAGTTTCTGGAGATATGCGATGAGCGCGATGATCTCCTTGTCGGGCGTGGCGTATCGGCCCTGCGAGCGGAGAGCGGCGACGATCTGGCTCTCCTGCGTTTCGACGTCCTGACGGATTTGTGCGGGCGTCATGGGAGCGTAGGGCACGCCGAGTTCACGAAGAACGTGGATCTTGCTCGGCAGTGCGGCCACGTCGGTCTTCTGGGTATAGAGCCAGGGGAACGGCGGCATGATCGATCCCGGCGACGTGCGCCGTGGATCCATCATGTGGTCGAAGTGCCAGGCGTCATTGTATTTTCCGCCGATGCGGGCCAGGTCGGGTCCGTTGCGCTTGGAGCCCCACTGGAATGGATGGTCGTAGATCGATTCTCCGAGGCGCGAGTAGTCGCCGTAGCGCATGACATCCGGCACGAGTGTGCGGATCATCTGCGAGTGGCACAGGTAACAGCCCTCGCGGATGTAGATGTCGCGTCCGGCGAGCTCGAGAGGCGTGTAGGGCACTTCAATGCGGTCCTCGACGTTCGAGGCGCGGTGCATGATGATCGTCGGAATGATCTGGATCGCCCCGCCTGCGGCAACGGCGATGAAGGTCAGAATCGTGAAGGGGATGGCGCTCTCGAGTAGCTTGTCATACCAGTCGCCCCACTTCTTGCCTCGCGTCTGGAAGTGCGCATAGGCCAGGACGAGGATGATCGCGGCGCCCACGAGTCCGGAGATGCTTACGAAGGCGTCGCCGAACATCCAGGCGCACAGGAAGATTGCGGCGAGGCAGGAGAAGACCACCGGAGGATTGAGGATCGCGCTGATCGCACCGATCGGGGCCGAGCGGCGCTCGGGTTCGTCTGCGGGCACCTCGATCGTGCCGTTCACGGGCTGCGAGCCGCGGATCGTACGGTAGAAGTTGTAACCCATCATCAGCCAGCCCGAGAGATAGAGCACCCCGCCGATCACGCGGAAGAGCATGAGCGGAAGGATGGTTTGCAGCACCTCGATGAAGTTCGGGTAGGCGAGGACCGTGCCGTGCTCGGCCGTGGCATTGAGCATGTAACCCTCGGTGATGCCCGAGGCCCACATGGCGCCGATGTAGAAAAGGATTCCGATCAGGCCGATCCAGAAGTGAAGGTTGGCAAGGGTATTGGAATACAGCTTCTTGTTCCAGAGCCGCGGCACCAGGTAGTAGAACATGCCCGCCGCCATGAAGCCGTTCCAGCCGAGGGTGCCAGAGTGGACGTGACCGATCACCCAATCGGTGTAGTGACCAAGGGCGTTGATCGATTTGATCGCCAGAAGCGGCCCCTCGAAGGTCGCCATGCCGTAGAAGGTAAGCGCAGCCGCGAAAAACTTCAGCACCGGGTCCGCTCGCATGCGGTCCCATGCGCCGCGTAGCGTGAACAGGCCGTTGAGCATGCCGCCCCAGGACGGCGCCCACAGCATCAGCGAGAACACCATGCCCAGGGTCTGCAGCCAATTTGGAAGTGCCGTATTGAGCAGGTGATGAGGGCCGGCCCAGATGTAGACGAAGACCAGCGACCAGAAATGGATCACCGAAAGGCGATAGCTGTACACCGGACGCTCCGCGGCCTTGGGAACGAAGTAGTACATCAGGCCCAGGATCGGAGTCGTCAGCACGAACGCCACGGCGTTGTGTCCGTACCACCATTGCACCAACGCGTCCTGCACGCCTCCGAAAATCGGATAGCTGTGCGTCCAGCTCGTCGGAATCGACAGGTGGTTGACTATATAGAGCATGCCCACCGTGACGATCGTCGCGATATAGAACCAGATCGCCACGTACAGACTCGGCTCCCGGCGGCGTTTCAGCGTCCAGAAGAAGTTTACGGCGAACACCACCCAGATCACCGTCACCGCGATATTCAGCGGCCAGATCATCTCCGCGTATTCCTTTCCGCGGGTCAGGCCCATCGGCAGCGTGATCGCCGCAGCCAGTATGATCGCCTGCCATCCCCAGAAGTGGAGCTTCGACAGGAAATTGCTCGCGAGCCGCGCCTTCACCAGGCGCTGCGTCGTATAATAGATGCCCGCGAAGAACATATTGCCCACGAGGGCAAAGATCACCGCGTTCGTGTGCACCGGTCGAAGGCGCGAGAACGTGATGTACGGGATACCGTGATTGAGCTGCCAGAAATTCAGCTCGGCGGCGATATAGACGCCCACGAGCATGCCGATCGCGCCCCAGATTACTGAGGCGAGAAGGAACATGCGCACGATGCCGTCGTTGAACTCAATCGTCGTTTTTTGTGAGGACGCTGACATGGTTGGAGTGGAAGAAAGTGGTTCAGGAGTGACGGCCCCGGCAGTCGGGACAGCGCTCGTGGTCGGGCTTGTCTGAATGGCATCCGCCTTCGTGGCGGCGCTGCCCGCCGGGCTTATGATCCTTGAACGAGATCACCATCGCAGGCTCCTTGTCCCGAGCGCGCGGCTTCTCATCCCCGAATGGCAGCAGCGAGTCGCGCTCCGGGCTGCTCATGCGCGAGCGCGCGTGCTCCCGCAGGAAGAACACCACGAAGGTGATCACCAGGCAGAGACTGATGGTGAGCGTAAGCGGAATGACGGACATGGACCAATACAATGAATGCGTTCAACGGACGAGGTTCGAGGCGGGGTGCACCTGCGACAACCGGGGAAAATACTGACAGCCCCGAGAATTGGCCGAAGATTCCACCCACCGCGAATGGTGCGAAAGCAAAGTAGCAATGCTTACGCGTTGGAAAGGCTCTTTTCTGAGCATATTTTGTCATTAGCTAATCAAATTCCGGCTATGATGTTAACTATGCGTATAGATAACACTGCATTGTGCATTTCTTGACCGACCCCTCTGAACGGCACTTCCGCCGTCTGCACAAAAGATGCAATCGCTTGGGCAAGCGGTGCGCAGCGCAAAGCGATGGCCTTGTGCATACTGCGGACCATGGACGAACGGATGCTTCACGCGCTCGAATCCCAACGTGACCAACTTCATTCACGCTGGGAGGCCCTGCTGCGGGTTGAGCCGGTGACAACGCCCCTCGGTCAACCCGAGGCGTTGATGCACATGATCGACTATACGCTGAACACGCTATTTGCGGCCCTCCGCACCCAGCATGCCCCTCGTCGTCATTTCCGCTCGATCTCCGCCGCGGCTTCGGACCGCAAGCTCTGCCCCTGCGGACGAAATCCGCTGCTCGCCTATTTCGTCGCCGGAGAACAGGCCATTCTCGAGGCGTTGATCCTCGCGCAGGCCAATCTGCCCGATTGCGCGGAGACACGCTCGGCCTCCCTTCAGGAGCTCAAGCACACCCTCGCCTGGGTCGCCTACCGTGAGATCGAGACCTTCTGCGCCCTGTGCCAGATGCGCGATCAGTCTCATGGCACGCCGCCGGCCACTGAGGAACACGCCGAGGCCAGTCCGGCCTGAGCGAATCCAACGCAGGCCGCGACTCAGACGAGATACGTCTCGAGCGGCACCGGATCGATGACCTTCGCTTGCGGCATCGCCGCGGAGATCTGCTGCGCCATCCAGGCTCGCGCCTCGGGATCGCCGTGCGTGAGCACCACGCTGCGCGCCCGCGTCTGCTTCGCGAATTCCAGGAGCTGGTCGCGGTCCGCATGGCCGCTCAATTCGAATCGCTCGATGTGCGCGCGCACCTTCGTTTTCACCTGGCAGGCCTCGAACAGGAACGAGTCACCCTGCTTCGCCTGCTGCAGCTGGCCTCCCGGCGTGTCGGGATCGCAGTAGCCAACAAAACCGATCGTGTTGCGGGGATGCCCCACGAGCCCGCTCGCCAGCATGTAGCTTGGCGTGCGCTCCACCATCATGCCCGAACTCACCACGTAGATCGCGTTCGCACCGGTGTCCCGGCCTGCTTCGATCTGCCGCGGAAGGGGCTGGATTTTGAGCTCCTTGACGATGCTCCGGCTGAACTGCACCTGCTTGGTCTTTCGGGCGATCTCGTCGAAATATTCCACGAGATCCATGCCCAGGCCCGACGCGTAGATAGGACAGTCCACCAGCTTCCGGAACTTTCGCGCGTCATGCAGCACCGTGAGGATCTCCTGCATCCGCCCCAACGCAAAGGTCGGGATCAGGTAGGACCCGCCACGCTGGATCGTGTCGTTGACGGAGTCCATCAGCCGCTGCATCTCCGCCGCACGCCCCTTGTCCGCGGGCCGCTCGGTCGCGCCGCGCGTCGTTTCCGTCACGAGCGTGTCGCAGGGCGACGTCGGGAATTTCGCCCCCTTGAGCGTCCGCTGGTCGTCAAATTGCACGTCGCCCGTGAAGAAGATCACCCGGTGCTTGTGCTTGATCTCGACGGCCGCCGCGCCGGCCACGTGGCCCGCGGGGTGAAAGGTCACCTGGATCTCGTCGTTCGCCGAGCGGTAGCGTTTCGCGAGGTTGAATGGGACCGCATGCAGCCTGGACGAGTAGCGCCCCACCTCTTCGTGGGTGAAAAGTGGATACTCAGCGATTTTCTCCTCGTCGCGCTGGCGGAGCATCACGCTGGCCGAATTCTTCAGCATGCGTTCGATCAGCATCCGGCTGCCGTGCGTCATGATGACCTGGGTGTTCGGGTGCTCCCGCATCGCGATTGGGAGGCTCCCGATGTGATCGAGGTGGCAGTGCGTGATGATGATCAGGTCGATCGTCTTGTCCCTGATCTTGGAGTAGTCTGGTGCGGCATGGCGTCCCGCAATCTTGGGGTGCAGCCCGCAGTCGATCAGGAGGTTGAAGTCGCCGAGTTGGACGAAAAGGGAGTTGGCACCTATGCCGCCTTGGCGGTTCAGATCGGTTAGCTTCATGTCGTGCCCGCGAGGGAGCGTGAACGCAGCTCCAAGTGCAAGTCTTTGCTTCCGCGGCGGACCTGCGGCTGTTCATTCCATCGAGCGTGGAATGTGCATCGGGAAAGGAGCCAGGCGCACGTGAATCTTGCGCCCCAGGTCATCCATGCCGTGGAAGCAACCGTTCGCAACACCGTCGATTGCCGTCACATGATAGCTATTGTACGAAAACCGCTCGCCGGGCGCGAGTGTGGGGGTTTCGCCCACGATTCGGTCGCCTTCCAATACCATGCGAGTCCCATCGCAGTGCTGTACGACCCACTTTCGTCCGAGCAGCGTGATCGTGCGGTCCGACCGGTTCTCAATCGTGATGAAATACACGAACGCATGCGGTTTGTCCGGAGGCAGGTTGACCCCGCCGTGCTGATGGCACAGCCGGTCGAGCCGGGCGGTGAGACCGGGAAGTTCGATTGAGTGACAGTCGGACACCCCCAAAAACAAGCACGGTTTTCGCATCGCGCAAGCGCCCGCGCACGGGAGTTGGTTCGGCGGTCGGAGCACGGAAGCCATAAGGCAGAAGGCGGACCTCGGTCCAATTTCGCCTTCCTACCTCCGACTTCCCCCCGTCCCGTCCCGTCTTCTGGCTTCTTACTCCTGGCATCACTGGATTCCGTCCTCTGTTCCGTTCCCTGTCCGCAGCCGCGGTGGAGAATCATGCTTGCCGCCTGCCGTGGGGGGCCGCAGAACGCCCTTTTCTCACCACCATGGAAAAGCTGGCTCTTCTCTCTGTTAGCGACAAACGCGGGCTCGTCGAATTTGCGACGTCGCTGGTCAGGCAACACGGCTACCGTATCCTCTCGACGGGCGGTACCGCCAAGCTTCTCGCGGACAAGGGACTCCCTGTCACCGAGGTCAGCCAGCATACGGGTTTTCCCGAAATCATGGAG
>JAJXYI010000429.1 GCA_021780625.1 bacterium
CGATCTGGGTTCGCCGATCTCGGCCGCCCTTTGCGTCGGCGACATCACCCTCGGCGCCACGGGCACCGTGTCGATCGTCGACGGCAATCACGTCGTCGCCTTTGGGCACCCGATGATGGGTATTGGCGCCACGGATATGCCGTTCTGCTCCGCGGACATCCTCACCATCCTCCCGAGCACGATGTCCTCGTTCAAGCTGGCCAACATCGGCGGCGTCATCGGTACGCTTCAGGAGGACCGACTCTCGGGTGTCGCGGGCGTGATTGGCCCCGTGCCCGATTTGATTGACGTCGCAGTGGAGGTTCACCCCGTCAGCGGCCCGGACCGCACGCTGCATTTCCGCGTCGTCCGCAACCAGGCCCTCAGCCCCATGATCATCGCGTCCGGCGCGCTGCAGGGGCTTCTCGGCTCCAATGACGCCTCGATGTCCGAGGGCTTCCGGCTCGATGCGCGGATCGACTACGCCGGCCGCCGCCCGTTCCCGATGCACCTCCTCTACCCAGGCACGCAGGCCTTCGTCATGGGGCTGCGCGAATTCGCCGGTCAGCTCGCGGCGCTGCTGTTCAATCCCTACGAAAAGGTATTTCCCAAGTCCATACAGCTCAGGATCGCCGCCCTCGGCGAGAACCCGGTCGCTGTCGTGGACCGGTTCCAGCTCTCGCGGTCCGTGGCGCGCCCGGGCGAGACCGTCGTCGCGTCGGTGTCCTGGCGCGACTACCAGGGCGCGGTGCATCGTGCCGAGATCCCCTTCCGCGCGGACCCCGCCTGGGCCGGCAAGTCGCTCGACGTCGTCCTGATGTCCGGTTCCTCTCTCGATGAACTGACCGGGCATGGCGGCGTCATGATGGCGTCGCAGTTCAGGAGTTTCGACGCCTACCTCGCGGCGCTCTCCGGTGATCGTCGCCCGGACGGCGCCTATCTCGCCGTCGTCGAGAGGACCTCCCTGTTTCGGGACCAGGGCGTCACGACGCCGGACCTGCCGGGTTCTCTCGAACGCATTGCACGCGACGCCGATGCCGCCCGCTTCCAACGCGTCGAGGCCTACTCCTCGCTGTTCGAACGCCACCTCATCCCGGGCAAGCTCGCCTTCGTCTCTCTGAGCCGTCCGCTTCGCGTGTCCGACTGACCCGCCGCGCTCCCGTTCGCTCCCATCCTGAATTCCAACGCCGCCTCCGCCCATGCACGCCTTCGCCCGCGCCTGCGCCCTGCTGTCACTTGCCGCCCTGCCACTGTTCGCCGACAGCCTGACCAAGATCTACACCGTCGACTTCTTTCGCGACGTCTCGAGCCGCGAGCTGAAGGGGTTCGCGACGCGGTCCGATGGCCGGCTCGTGGCGGGACCTGTGTTGACGGATCTGCAAGGGGGGCTCGGTGCGGATCTGGTCTGGTCGCTCGCGCCATCCGCCGACGCCGGGACCTGGTACGTGGGGACGGGCCCCTCGGGAAAGATCATGGAGGTGACGGTGGATCCGACCAAGGGAACGCTCGCCTCGAAACCCTGGGGCTCGGTCGACGACGCCCAGGTGTTTGCGCTCGCGCGTCTCGCCGACGGCCGCCTGGTCGCGGGTGGTTCGCCCAAGGGCAGTCTCACGCTCCTTTCTGACGGCAAGCCCGTGGCGCGCATCTTCCTGCCGTCCACCTCGGTATTCGACCTGCTCGTCCTACCGCCTGCGAAGCCAGGCGAGTCCGGTGACCTGCTGGTGGCCGCTGGCAACCCCGGCCGAATCTACCGCGTCGACCTCGCGCGGTTTGCGAAATCGGGTCTGGCGAAGGAGGGCGTCGCCACCGACGCGGCCCTGTCCGCGGCGGGCATCTCGACCTTCGGCTCCATTCGCGATCGCAACGTGCGCACCCTCGCCCTGCTGCCCGACGGGCGCGTGCTCGCGGGCTCGGCCCCCGACGGAAACGTGTATGAGTTTCCGGCCTCGGGCGGTGCGCCGCTCATGCTGATGGAAAATCGCGACGCGGAGGTCACGGACTTTTCGGTCAACCCCGACGGTTCGTTCTACGCCTCGATGGTCGCCACCTCGGCCCAGGGAGAGACCCGCATCCAGCAGGGTGCGCGCGTCCAGCCGCAGACCGCCCAGCCTGCCCAGCCGGCACCGATCGCCCCCCCTGCTCCTGGCGGAGTCGTGCCGATCGCGGCCCCTGCGCAGCCGGCGCCGGCCCTTCCGGGCCTCGTCCCCGCCCCGCGCTTCGCGGGCCGGGCCTTCATCGTCTCGTTTTCCACCATCGGATTCCCGGAGATCGTAGTTAACCGCACAAATCAGAGCTTCTACCGGCTTGCGCGGGTCGGTCGCGACCTGCTCATCACCGGAGGCGAGCAGGGCGACCTGTTCGGCTATGATCCGGTCGACCGCCTCTCCCTCACCTACGCCGGCAGCGTCTCCGCCCAGGTGAACGGGGTCGCCCCGTGGCCCGGCGCCGCGAGCCGATTCCTGCTGCTCCGCAACAACCCCGCCGGACTCTCGCTGCTCGATTTCGACGCCCGCGCTCCCCGTTCCGCCGAGACCCGAAAGCTCGACATCGGCCTGCTGTCCGAGTTCGGCGCCGTGCGCACTGCCCGGATACACGGGGCCCCTGCCTCCGAGTTCGACATCGAGGCGAAGACGAGCAACGGTGGCGATGAACTCGAGGGCTGGACCCCCTGGACGCGTCTCGCGAGCCTGGACCAGGGTGCGATTTCGAACGTCGGCTGGAAGTCCACAGGCCCCCTCCGCGGCCGTTATGCAAAACTCCGGGTGTCGCTCCCCGCCGGGGCCTCCGCGTCGTCCGCGATCGACAAGCTCCAGTGGTTTTACCTGCCCCAGGACCGCCGGCCCGTGCTGACGGAATTCCGCATCCTCGACCCCGACTACGCCATCCAGCCGGCCGCCGAGCCGCAGCCCTCTCCGGTCTCCTCGCTGTCCCAGATGCTCAGCCAGCCCGAGGGCGGGAAGAAGCATCCCAACTTCATGAACAGCCAGGTGTACCCGTCTCCTGGATACCAGGTCTTCCTGTGGACCGTCAGCGACCCCGACGGCGACAACCTCGTGTCGTCCCTCTATCTCCGGCACCAGGGCGACAAGAACTGGATACCCGCTGTCGTGGACACCACCGACAGCTACGCCCAGGTCGACATCTCCCACATGCCCGAGGGCGTCTATTACACGCGCCTTGTCGTGAAGGAGACCGCGCCGCGCCCGCCGGCCGATCGGCTCACCACGACCTTCGAGACCGACGTCTTCGTGGTGGATCGCACGCCGCCGGCGATCCTCGACGCGAGCGCGAAGGTCGTGGGCGATCGGCTCGTCGTCACGGTCCACGGCCGCGACAACCTGAGCATTCTCGCAGGCCTGGAACTCGACTTCAACCAGGGCGACCACGAGGTCTCCGAGCAACCCGTCGACGGCATCCGCGACGAGCGGGAGGAAACCTTCTCCATCGACGTGCCGCTCTCGCGAGTATCCGGCGCCACCCGGGTGGTCGCCTCGCTCTACGACGCGGTCGGCAACCGCTCCACGCGCGTGCTCACCTGGTGAGCCACCGCGTCACG
>JAJXYI010000589.1 GCA_021780625.1 bacterium
AAACCGTCCCGTGCGGCCCGTCGGGAGCACGTGGCTGGGCCCCGCCACGAAATCACCCAGGGCGGTCGGCGTGAAATTTCCCACCATGATGGCGCCCGCCGTCGTGATCTCGGAGAGCATCGTCTTGACGGACGAATCCTTGACCAGGAGTTCCAGATGCTCCGGCGCGACATAGTTGGCAATCTCTACGGCACGAGACAGCGAAGGCACCTCGATGGAAAGGAAACCATGTTGGAGGGCGTGCTTGAGCGGCTCCCCGCGCTTCAGGGTCTTGAGCTGGGCAAGGACCTCCTTGTGGATCTCGTCGATCATGGCGCGCGAGGTGCTCACCAGGTAGATTTTTTCTTTCCCCGAGCCATGTTCCGCCTGGGCCAGCAGGTCAGCGGCGGCAAAATCGGCGCGCGCGGTGTCGTCGGCGACGATCATGACTTCGCTGGGGCCCGGAAGGCCGGCCACGCCGGCAGTTCCAAACACCTGGCGCATGGCCTCGCAGACGTAGGCGTTGCTCGGTCCGTAGATCTTGTCGACGGCCGGGATCGTCATCGTTCCGTAGGCCATCGCGCCGACGCCGTACACGCCCCCGACCCGGTACACCTCGTCCACACCACAAAAGTGGAACGTGGCGAGCAGGATGTCGGCGACCCGTCCATTGGAATCGCAGGGAGTGAAAACAGCGATCTCGGGAACCCCGGCGATCTTGGCGAGTGTCGTCGTCATGACGGCGGTCGAAGGCAGCGGCACCTGGCCGCGCGGGACGTTGATGCCCACGCGACGCAGCGGAAAATGGAGTTCCCCAACCTCGGCGCCATGGGGGTTCTTTCCAGTCCAGTTTTTCGGAAGGCTCTTCTCGTGGAAGGAGCGGACGCTTTCGATGGACGCCAGGATGGCCTTCTTGTCGCCGGGCGCCACGCGCTTGGCAGCTGCGACGATGTCTTCCGTCTTCACGCGGAAATTGCGGGGAGCGAGTTTGGCGCCGTCGAACTTGGCCGCGTAGTAGGCGATGGCGGCGTCGCCCCGCTCGCGCACGTCGGCCAGAATCGCGGCGACCGAATCGGTCATTTCCTTGGGCGCAAGCGCGCCGCGGCAGAAGGCTGCAAGATCGTCGTGAAAGGTCTTGGAGGAAGCGCTGAGAATTCGCATCGGGAAACTGGAGAGGCGGGGGGCGGGATAGGACGGCCGGGGCGCGTTCAGTCGAAGGTCGGGAGCGGCACGCTGAAGAGGCTCTCGGGCATCTCCTCGTTCAGGGTAACCTTGTCGAACTCCACGGTCATCTTGTAGGTGCCGCCGCCCGGCTTGGGCGAGGTGGTCACGATCCGTTTTGCGAAACGCACGCCGTCGACCAGGATCTCCCCCTCTTCGACGATCACGTCGCCGAAAGCGGTCTCGGTGCGCAACAGCTGGCCGGTGTCCACGTCGAAGAAGCGGTCAAAATAGATCCCCGGACCGTAGCTGAACCTCAATTTCACCGCGTTTTTTCCGTCGACCACGGTCCTGCCCAGGTCGTCGATGTCGGAGGGATCGGTGACGCCACGAAAAAAATACAGGTTTTCAAAGGTATTGGCGCGCAGCCGCAGGATCTGATCCTTGCCCAGGATCGCCAGCGTACGATGCCTCAGATCCTTGGAGTCCGAGATCCGCTGCCAGGCATCATAATCGTCGAGCGCCGTCACCTCGATCTGCTTGTCGCCCGTGGTGACCACGCGCTGGCAACAGGGCTTCTTGAACATGATATCCAGCGCGGCCTTAGCGCCGTCATCGGTGGTCAGATGTCCGCTGAAATGAATGGATTTGATCGACTCGAGCGTGGCCTCCGGCCCGACGAACGCTCGCGCCTTGGCAATGATCGCGAGGTCGAAGGGCGTCGCGTCAGCCTTGGCCAAGTTCGGAACACCCACGACAGCGGCGACGAAAAGGACGCAGAGGAGTTTGAGGCGCATGGCTTACACTACGGTTAGCGAGAAAGCTCCGGCGACCGCAACGGCAAAAGCAGGTTCCTGGCAAGAGCAACCCGATACAGGGCGACGCGGAGCAGGAACCGCGTTTTTCACTGTAAAAAAGCGCCTTACGGCAACCCAGGACCAGACCGATTTTCGTGCACAGACTGGGGCTGAACGCCGTGCGCTCACTCCCATTCGATCGTGGCGGGAGGCTTGGAACTGACGTCGAAGACGACGCGAGAGACCCCTCGCACCTCGTTGGTGATGCGGCCCGAGATCTTCTGGATCAGATCGTACGGGAGGCGGGTCCAGTCCGCCGTCATGGCGTCGGTGCTCTCAACCACGCGAATCGCGATCACGTAGGAATAATTGCGCTCGTCCCCAATGACGCCGACCGACTTCACCGGCAGGAACACACAGAACGACTGCCAGACTTTGTAGTACCAGCCGCTTTCCATCATTTCCTCTTGGAGGATGGCATCGGCATTCCTGAGGATCTCGAGCTGGTCGCCGGAGATCGCTCCGAGCACGCGCACACCAAGACCCGGACCCGGGAAAGGCTGCCGCCAGACGACCTCCTTGGGCAGCCCCAGGGCCGTACCGACGCGGCGCACCTCGTCCTTGAACAATTCGCGGAGCGGCTCCAGCAGCTTGAGCTTCATGCGCTCCGGCAGGCCTCCGACGTTGTGGTGAGACTTGATCAGCGCAGCTGGATTGTTTCCGATCGCCACACTCTCGATGACGTCCGGGTAGAGCGTGCCCTGGCCCAGAAAGTCGGCATGACCAACAGACTTGAGCGACTTTTCAAAAACCTCCACAAACGTGTTTCCGATGACCTTGCGCTTCTTTTCGGGATCGGCCACGCCCTTGAGGCGGCGGAGGAAAAGCTTCGAGGCGTCGACGACCCGAAGATCGATGCGGAAGTGTTTCGCGTAGAGCTTCTCGACGTAGTCGCGCTCGCCCTTGCGCAGGAGTCCGTTGTCGACAAAAACGCAGGTGAGCTGGCGTCCGATCGCCTTGTGGATGAGCGCCGCTGCGACAGAGGAGTCGACGCCACCCGAAAGTCCGAGGATGACACGCGATTTACCGACCGTGGCCCGGATCGTGTCGATCGAGTGCTGGATGAAGTCCTTGGTGGTCCAGTCCTGCTTCGCTCCGCATACGCCGACCAGAAAATTGCGGACGACCTCGACCCCGCGCTCGGTGTGAAAAACCTCGGGATGAAACTGGATGCCGTAGAAGTTGCGTTTGATGTCCTCGATCGCGGCGAACTCGGAATTCTCGGTCGTCCCGATCGCACGAAAGCCGGGCGGGAGTTCGATGAGGCGGTCGCCATGCGAATTCCAGACGCGCAGGCTCTTCGGGAGGCCTGCGAATAGCCGGCCGGGTTTGCCGATCTTGAGTACCCCATGGCCATATTCGCGATGGGTGCTGCGGGAGACTTTCCCGCCCAGCAGATGCCCCATCAGCTGGATTCCGTAGCAGATGCCAAGCACCGGCACGCCCAATTCGAAAAGCGCGGGATCCGGACGCGGTGCTCCTTTCGCAAACACCGAACTCGGCCCCCCCGAAAGGATCACTCCGATCACTCCGTCGGCCCTGAGCTGCTCCGCCTTGGTCGTGTGATGATAGATCTTCGAGAAGACCTGACACTCGCGAATACGGCGCGCAATAACCTGAGTATACTGGGACCCGAAATCGATGACGGCAATGACCTGGGACATGTGGTAACGAGTGGCGGGATCTGAGCCTGTAAAGGAGGGAAAAGGGTGACTGTGCGAGAGCCAGGCGTCCGGTGTCAATGCGGCAGACAGAGGGACCTCCCCTGAGCCGCACCCGCCGCAAGGCGCGAGTTTTCCCATCACCTGTTTTTCCTCATGACCACCGAAGCATCCTGCAAGGATGCACTTGCGAAACTATTACTCCAACTCTAGATTCTGGCCCGCAGCCAATGACGACTCAAACTCCCGCCAGTCCGTACAAATCCACCGAAAAAGTTTATCATAGGCGCACTCTGTTCGGCCGACTCTGGCGGCGCCCCTTGCTGTTGTCCTGCATTCTCCTGGTCTTCGTGGCGCTGGCCGGCCTCGCAACCCGCGATTACCTGGGCCTTCTCGGCGTATTGCCGCAGCAACGACGCGCCCGAGCCGCAGCGGCCGCGCTCGACACCCTCATCGCGCAACCCGAGTTCAACACCATCGTCGTGGCCCCGATCGAGCAAGAACTCGGCCGCTCCGTGCATTCGCTCACCGATGTCCAGGCGCTGCTGCTCCACATCCGCCGCGATCATCCTGTCGCAGCCGACTTTCGGATCGAATACCGGCGCCCCCCCACAGCCCCCTCGCAGATGATCGCGGCGTGGCGGGACGTCATCGACCGCCTCCATGCCGACGGTTTTAACGTCTACTCCTACCCCCAGCTCATGGCAAAAGGAGACCGGCTGCTGTGCAGCGCAATCACGCAGCGCATGCTCCGATTCGACGAACTCGTGAACCGGCTCGAGCAGGCTGAAATCGCGCAGCAGACCGTGGGCTCCTCACCTCAGCAGATTACGGCGATCACCCGCGACCGACAGGCGCGGGCCGAAACACTGATCGCACTCCATGCGACGTTCACGCGCGGCACCAACCCGGCCAATTACGACTTGCCGTCGGGCCCACTCGACGACGCCCAGCGCGCCGTCGCCCGCGCCCTGCACATCACCCGCGGCGAGCTGGACATGCTGTTCTTCCTCAACCAGGCGACGATCGACATGATCAACGACGACTCCGGAGCCTGAGGCGGGATGCCGCTCAGCGTTTCCGAGCCACGACGGAGTTTGCACAGGCCAGCTCGACCTGCTTTTCGCCGGCGAGCTGCCGCACCCAGGGTTCGTCGAGATAGGACGCGGCGGGCGCCATGAGATCCGACACCCGCATGTCGAGAAAACGCCGGCGAGTCTCCTCGGGAAGACCGGCGGCATAGCTGTTGAGGAACCAGGTGAGCGTCCAAACGGGACTCCCGTAGTGCGGCACGAAGGCCCGCTCGATCGCGCAATCCGCGGCAAACAGGTTCTTCAGGCCCTCCATCGTCATGTTGTAATAGTGCGACGGATACCCGTGAAACGGCTGGAGAAAGGGAACGTCGGCGTAGATCAGGCCGCCCGGCCTGGTGACGCGCACGATCTCCCGCGCGGCGGCAAAGGGGTCCTTCAGGTGTTCGAGCACCGCGCACGACACCACCAGCGAGAACGTGTTGTCCAGAAACGGAAGGCGCTCCGCGACGGAGACCACGTCGGTGCTCGGGTAGGGAACGATCTCGAGATTGACCACGTTGGGCAGCGTCGAGGGCCGGTTGCCCGCACCGCAGTCGAGCACGAGGCCGTCGCCCACCCTGTCTATCTCCGCGCGCACAGAGGGCGCATACTCGAAGCCGGACACAGCATCAGTGTCGACCACATTGAACGCCTGGCGCGCCTCCTCGGTGAGGAAGTCAAAATGGAAGGCCGTCTCGCGGAAAGGCAGGTCGGTCCGGAGCCGCGGCCGGATGCGTTCGAGCCTCGCAGCCTTGTCGGCAGGAACAGCCAGCGGCGGAAGCGGCTTGTCTGCGCTCACCGTCTCCGCCTCCGTCTCGCATTCGATCCTGAGGACGCCGTCGCACAGGTCCGCGGGACCAATGGCGCCGCGGAAGCCGCTGGAGTGCGCATAGGCCGCGTGCACGCGCCTCACATCGGGTCGGGGTTCCCATTCGAGGGCAAGGGTGCCCCGCGGCGACAGCACCCGAACCGCGCGCAGCGCTCGCTCGCTCGCCACCCATCCGTACACGGTGAACCGGCCTGCAAGCGACTGCTGGGTCGGCGTGTCGACATGGATCAACGTGGGCAGGGACATCGGATGGCAAGGCAAGGCAAGACCGGCCATAGTGTAAAGGGGCAAGGGCCATCGGTTCCCCAATTTTCGATTGATCCCCCCCGCGGCCGACGCTCAATCGCCCCATGCCCGCACTCCGCTCCATCGACAACCAGACGCCCCTCGCAAAGCGCCGAGCTTCTGCGCGCGGGCGCCCCTCTTCATGAGCGGTTTCGAGGAATTTTTCCGTCACTGGATCGACGCGCCCGTCGACCTCGCGCCGGCCTCGCGGCGCCTGATCGTGCGCGGCTGGTGCTACGCACGCGCCGGCTCCGTCGTCGCCGTGCGCGCGCGCTGCGGCTGGCGCCACCACGCGGGACTCTACGGACTACGCCGCGACGACGTGCGGGACGCGTTTATGGAGCCGGGCGCCGGGCGGTCGGGTTTCGAGATCGCGGTGCGCCTCCCGACGCTGGCGACCACCTGCGAGCTGCAGGCCCGTTGCGAGGACGGTGTCTGGCGCACATTCGCAGAACTTCCTTTCGCCGCGCCGCCGGCCGAGAGCCTGGCGGAGGTCCTGCGGCGCGGACGGTTCTGGATTCTCGCCTGGATCGGTTCGTCGCAGGCCTGGGACCTCGTCTCCCCGAACGACCAGGAATTTCTCGTCTCGCGCACGACCTGCCTGGGCTGGCTCACCATAGCTCGCTTCGAGCAGCACGAACCCCGGCCGCTCAGGCCCACTCCCCTTCCCGCGCCGCGGCTCGGCTCCGAACGACTTCCGAGGTTCGCGATCGTCACACCCTCGTTCAACCAGGCCGCGTTCCTCACTCAGGCGATGGACAGCGTGCTATCGCAGACCGGCGTGCGGGTCGCGTACGCAGTGCAGGATGGCGGCTCAACGGACGGAAGCGCGGACATCATCCGCAAGGAGGTGGCCAGGGGCGATCGTCCCCCAACGGCAAAGGTTGCCCACTGGGAGAGCGCGCCGGACGGCGGTCAAGCCGACGCGATCGCGCGCGGTTTCGAGCACCTTCCCGGGAGTCCCGATGACGTCATGGCGTATCTGAATTCCGATGACCGCTATGTACCCGGGGCACTGCGGTTCGTCGCCGGCTACTTCGCGAGCCACCCCAAAGTCGACGTCGTGTACGGTCACCGCATCCTGATCGACGAAGCCGACCGCGAGATCGGCCGCTGGATCACGCCCCGGAGGCAATGCGACGACCTGCGCTACTTCGACATGGTGCCCCAGGAGACGCTGTTCTGGCGACGCAGGATCTGGGACCGCGTCGGCGGACTCGACCGGTCGCTTCACTTTGCCCTCGATTGGGATCTGCTCCAGCGTTTCGAGAAGGCGGGGGCGAAGTTTGCCCGCTTGCCGTGGTTCCTGGGCATGTTCCGCTGGCACGAGGCCCAGAAGACGCGAACTAAGATGGAGAAGAGTGGCGTCCCCGAATCAGAGACGCTGAGGCGGAACGCTCTCGGCAGGGTCGCAAGCCAGGAAGAATTCCAGTCGAGGATGCGCCACGTGCAGTTCGACAGTGCGCTAGTCCACGCCCTGCTCCGGAAAGGCCTTCGCGTATGACCCAAGGGAAGTCCAATTATCCGATTTCCTTCGGAAGAGAAATGCCTTGCATTGCCTCTTCATGATTCGCGCCTGCTTGGTCGTTCATCGGCTTTCCGCCCTCCGCGCTTCCGAATCCGAAGCGTCCGGACCGTTTCCTACCTGGAGCTTTCTGTCGGCCTGTGCAGCCCCCGACTTCCAGTGGACCGTGCTTCATACCCAGCATGCCAAGCGCGAGGAACAGCTGGATTTGCAGGCCGCCTGCACACAGGCAGGCGCGGTCTATGCCCATATCGAGGACCATCCGCTGCCGGTCGAAGCACCGGTACACCCGGCCGTCGAGGCTCTGCGAATCGGCTGGCAACTCGTGTATGCGCTTGGGAACCTCGCCCCTGACCTCATTGTTTTTGGCGGCGATCCGTCCCATGCGGCGGAACCGATTGCGGCAAGGCACGCGGCGTTGCCGCGGTTTGGTTGCGCGATCGTCGTGGCCATCGAAGCCCTGCGGAAACGTCGTAGACTTGAGAACGATGTGTTTCCCGAACTCGGACGCGAAGACCTGGCCACCGACTTTCTCGAACGCAAGACCCTTGCAGACGCAGATGGTGTGATCTTCCTCGACCCGAAAGACTCCGAATGGACGGGTTCCCAAGGCTGGGCGCTATCATCCGTCGCGGGCCCGATGAATGGAGATCTCAAGGCGCTTCTGCGGTCGGCGCTGGAAGCGGCACGCGCCGACCTCGTCCGTGCTCCGAAATTTCCCACCGTCGCCCTCTGCATACCCCACTTCGAACAGCCGGCGCAACTAATGGCGGCCCTCGAGGACCTCGTCGCGCAAACACGGATGCCCGACGAGTTGATCGTGGTGGACGACGGTTCCTGCAGCACCGAGGCGGTCGCGACCTTCGACGAGACGGCACGACGTTTCGCGAGGGAGGGCTGGCAGTTCCTGCGGCAGCAAAACGCCGGACCCGCAGCCGCGCGCAACTGGGCAGCCCGCGTGGCGCAAAGCGAGACACTCCTATTCTGCGACGCGGACAACCGTTACTGCCCCGACATGGTGGAAACCCTCGCACGGGCCTACGCGCGCACCGGCGCGATGGCGGTGACTTGCGCGTTTCACGCCCTCCGCCAAGGAGTCGATCCGTCGCTTGATCCCGGGTATTTCTTCGTGCCCCTAGGTTCCTGCATGGAAGCCGCGATGTTCGAGAACACGATCGCTGACACCAACACGCTCGTGAACCGTCAGGCATTCCTGGACGTCGGCGGCTTTCCCAGCGGAGGGATAGTCGAAGACTGGCGCTGCTACCTGAAAATGCTCGATCGCGGGCACCGATTCGAAGTGGTCCCGAAAGCGCTGTTCGCCTACACCGTGGCCAAGTCCGGTCGAAATCGCCAACGCGGAGAGTTCCAGCCGGCGCTCGATGCCATCACACCTTATTTGGAAGGGGCTCATCCCATCTGGAAACGGCTGTGGCCCTATGCCGCCGGAGCGATCCGGCATCCCCGGCTCACCCAACTTGAGGGCGTCCTCGCCGATCTCAGGGTTCGCAGCGAGCAGACGGTGGAGGAAGTCCGGCGCGAAGCCCGACACTTCTGGGCTGAAGCCGTGCTGGCGGAGGCCCAATGCAACGAGGTCCGCAAGCGCGAGCGGCACGCGCTCGGGCTGCTCGAGGGGAAAACTTCCACCGAGCGGGCCCGAATTCAGACTCTCGAAGCGGAACTCCAGCGGCTCCAGCAGGAACTGGAAAAAAACACGGCTATCCTACGGCAGCGTGAGGACAAACTGAAACGCCTGCAGTCGTCTGCATCCTGGTCGCTGACCGCCCCGCTGCGCGCGGCCAGACGCCTGGTAGTGGATCCGTTTGCCAGCGATCTGGGCGCCCACCCAGGCCATGCCGGGACGGCCTCCCAAGCGCCTTCCGCCTCGGCAACAACAAAGTCCGCATCGGAGACGCCCACAGAGCCCACCTGCTACCACTATTTCATCGAGGCGCCGCATCATTGGAGGATCCGGGACGAACCCTTCGCGGTGCGTGGCTGGTGTTTCTATGAGGACGTCGATCGGACGATGGGAATCCGGGCTCGCGTCGGCGACCGGGTATTCGAAGGCGTCCACGGACTCGGGCGCCACGACATCGCCGCTGTCATGCCGCAATGGCAACAGGCGGCGAACTCGGGTTTCAGGATCGAAGTCCTTCTGCACGGGAACGACCGCCGCCTCGACATCGAACTACTCGACGGCAACGGACGCTGGCGTCGTTTCGTCGACATCGACCTGACGGCCGAGCCCACTGAGCCGCCAAAGGGAAGCTACGACCACTGGGTGGCTAAATTCGATACCCTCACCGAGTCGCATCTCGCGGCGTTCAAGGCTCGCGCCGACCTCCTCGCCAGCGGCCCTCTGATCTCGGTGCTTTTGCCGGTCTTTAATACCGATCCTCGCTGGCTGGAGCGGGCCCTTGCGTCAGTCCGCGCGCAGGCCTACCCGCGCTGGGAACTCTGCATCGCCGACGACGCGTCGACCGAACCCCGAATCCGCCCAATCCTCGAGGCCGCGGCCGCTCTGGATCTGCGTATACGCCTGTGCTTGCGCGAACGCAACGGTCACATCTGCGAGGCCACCAATTCCGCCCTCGAACTCGCCACCGGCGAACTGTGCGTGCTCTTCGACCACGACGACGAACTGCGCCCCCATTCGCTTCTGATGGTCGCGGAGGAATTCGCCGCCCACCCCGACGCCGAACTTGTCTATTCCGACGAAGACAAGATCGACGAACTCGGCCGACGTTTCGACCCACATTTCAAGCCCGACTGGAATCCCGACTTGCTCAGTAGCCAGAATTACGTCTGTCACCTCGCGGCTTTCCGCACGGCGACCCTCCGCGCGCTCGGCGGCATGCGCCCCGGTTTCGAGGGCAGCCAGGACTGGGACCTGTTTTTGAGGCTTTCCGAACGGGTATCGGCTGATTCGATACGGCACATCCCGCGCATCCTCTACCACTGGCGTGCAGTGCCCGGATCGACCGCGGTCGGAGCCGATCAAAAGGACTACGCCGCCCGGGCCGCGGAACGGGCATTGACCGAGCACTACGCGCGCACGGGAGTCCGGGCGACCCTCGAGCAGACGGCGGGCGGGCATTGGCGCGCAAGGTTGGCACTCCCTCTCACGAGACCCCTCGTCTCGATCCTCATCGCCAGCCACAATGCCGCGGACTTGGTGCGCCTCTGCATCGCATCGTTGGTGGCACGGACCGACTATGCCCCCTTCGAGATCGTCCTCGTAGACAACCGTTCGGACGCGCCGGATGCGCTCGCCCTATTCGACGAGCTCGAGCGCAACGGCATTGTGCGATTGCTCCGCTATCCACATCCCTTCAATTATTCCGCGATCAATAACTTTGCCGCGCGCGAGGCCAGGGGCGAGATTCTCTGCCTTCTCAACAACGATATCGAGATCCGCGATGGCGGCTGGCTCACCGAGATGGTGTCCCACGCTGTGCGTCCCGAAATCGGCGCGGTGGGCACGCGGCTGCTGTTCCCCGACCTGACCGTCCAACACGCCGGCGTCATCGTCGGGTTGGGCGGCGTGGCGGGGCATGGCTTCAAACGTTTTCACCGCAACGAGCCCGGCCACCAGTTCCGGCCGCACCTCGTCCACAACCTTTCCGCCGTCACGGCCGCCTGCCTCGTGATCCGGCGCAAAGTCTATGAGGAGGTGGGCGGACTCGACGAGGTGGCGCTGCCGGTGGCTTTCAACGATGTGGACTTCTGCCTGCGGGTGCAGGCTCGCGGCTACCGCAATCTCTACACGCCCTTCGCCGAGATAATTCATCATGAATCGGCGACCCGCGGCTCCGACAATACCCCCGAGAAAGTCGAGCGCTTCCGCCGCGAGATCGAGGCGATCAAGACCCGCTGGGGCGATTCCCTGCTGACGGACCCCGCCTACAACCCGAACCTCAGCCTGGACTCGGAGGATTTCGCTTTTGCCTACCCTCCCCGGCTGCCGGACCTTGCCCGGTCCTGAACCTACGATGCGCACCTCCCCCGCCAAAGCCCGACTCGCGATCTGGCTCTGTGCCATCGCCGTCGGCCTGGTCTCGCTGGGAGCGACGTGGTCGCTCATCCAAAACCACGGTAGCGACGTGCCGTTCTGGGACCAGTGGCAGGCCGAGGGCAGGGTGATTCTCATCCCGGCGGGTCACGGGACGCTCGACGCATCCGCTTTCTGGCTCCATCACAACGAACACAGGATCGTCCTCACCAAGCTCATCAACCTGGGACTTGCCGTCGTGAACCGTCAGTGGGACCCGCTGCTTGAGATGAGCGTCAATGCGCTGATCCACGCTGCGATCGCGACTGTGCTGCTCCTCGTCGCCGGACCATGGCTGACTCGGCGGACCCTCCTTCCAGCATCCGTCGTGGTGGCGCTCGCCTTCGCACTGCCCTTCTCCTGGGAGAACAGTCTGGACGGTTTCCAATCCCAATTCTACCTGCTGGAGCTGTCGGCGCTGGCGTCCATCTGGACGCTTGCCGGAGCCAAGCCCCTGGGCGCGCGATGGTGGCTGGGTTTTGGTTTTTCGGTGGTCGGCTTGGGGACCATGGCCTCGGGCCTCGCGGCCCCCGCATCCGTGCTCGTTATCGAGGTTGGAACGACGGTGCTGGCCCGCTCGCGCCCCTCGGGAAAAACCGTGGCTTCGTGGACGCTGCTGGCTTCGGTTTTCCTCGCAGGAGTCGCCAGCGTTCATCGCGTCCCGGCGCATGCGACGCTCGAGGCGTCGAACCCGGCCGAATGGCTGCATGCGGCGCTGCATGCACTCGCCTGGCCGTCCAATCGATTCGCCCTCACCGCCCTGCTCGTTCAGGCGCCCGCCATGCTTCTGCTCGCAGGCTGCATTCGCAGGCGTTGGGTCGAATCCCATGAGGCCGTGCTGCTCGGGCTATCGCTCTGGGCCTTGCTTCAAGTGGCGCTTCTCGCCTACGGCCGGGGCCATGGGACCTCCATCGACGCCTCGCGCTATTTCGACCTCCTCGCATTCGGGGTCTGCGTGAACGTCCTCGCCCTGGCCGCACTCTGGAAACCGAAGCCCGTCGCCTGGTCGGCGCTCGCGCTCGCCTGGCTGGCGGTCGTCGGCACCGGCCTCGCAACGCAAAGCCGGTACGCGATGCGCGAACTCGATGGCCCCATCGCCAGGAGGAATGCAATGGAGCGCAGCCACGTTCGCGCGGCCGTCCTCGCGAACGACCCGGGCCCCATCTATCGCGCTCCGGTCGACGAACTGCCGTTTCCAAATCCCGCCTACCTGGTCCAGGTCCTCACCGATCCTGCCATCCACGTCCTCCTTCCTTTGGGGATCCGCGCCCCGATCGCCCTGATGCCCGAAGGCTCAGCACAGGGCTTCCAGCTG
The DNA here is from genome assembly GCA_021780625.1 of bacterium. The sequence continues at coordinate 12,740 of JAJXYI010000589.1, forward strand.
TCCCGCACGAGTGCGCTCCCCGGCGCGCCTGATACGCCGTTTTGGACCGCGGTTCGCGGACCGGCTCGGTTCGTCAGCCGGTCACTCCCCGCATCCTGTCTCCCCGTGCTCCATTTCCAGCTTGCGGGCAGCCGAAACCTTCTGCCGACCGCGCTCTGGCTCGAGGGTGCAGACGGACGACGCGTCTCGCCCAAGATCGGGGACTTCGCAGGCAACCGCTGGCAGACGGCAAACCTCCGGATTCCCTCGATCGGTCCGGTTCGCCTCCACGCGAGCATTCCCGCGGGGGCGTGGCTGGCATTCTCGGAACCCACCGAGTTCGGCCTGTATTCGTGGTACGCCTACTCGGCCAGGAAGTTCGGCGGCCTGCTCGCCGCGCTCGGCGGGGTTCTTTTCGCATTGGGCATGATCGCGATGCCCGGCCGCGCCGCTGCGGCCGCGGCCCAACCGACTCCCGCCCACCGTTTCGCTCCCGCCACCAGCCGATCCCGCAGACAAAACATGGCTTGAACTGGAAACCAGACGCTCCAAGGTCCTACCTCCCGTCCCACTTGATCCCATGCCTGACCATCCCTCCGCCTACAAAGCCACTTGGAACCATCTGGCCGCGACCGAGGAATCGGCACTGATGCATGTGGCCGGATATACCGATCCCGAGAAAATCAAGGAGGCCACCGACATCACCCTGATGTGGCTCCGAAAGTGCCTCGGAATCCATCCGATGGATACGTATCTTGAGATCGGATGCGGCGTCGGCCGCGTCGGTCAAGCCCTGGCGCCGCAGGTTCACCGCTGGATCGGTTGCGATGTCTCCGAAGCGATGCTCGGCTATGCGAAGAATCGTCTCGCCAGCCATAACAACGTCGATCTGGTGCCGATTAACGGCTTCGACCTCTCCCCCATTCCCGACGCCTCCGTTGACGCGGTGTATTGCACGGTCGTCTTCATGCATCTCCAGGAATGGGACCGCTTCAACTATGTCCGTGAAGCCTACCGCATCCTGAAACCCGGCGGTCGTTTCTTTTGCGACAACGCCAATCTCGACAGCGACATAGGCTGGCAGGTGTTCATGGCGAGCGCGGCCATTCCTCCCGAGGAGCGCCCGCCCCATATCAGCCGTTGCTCCACCGAACCCGAAATCCGCACCTATCTCATTCGAGCCGGATTCCAGGACGTCCAGACGCAATTTGCCGGGGTATGGGTAATGGGTTGGGGCGTGAAGTCATTCCCATCGTTCCCCTAGGCGAAAAATCTCGCCTGTTCGGGCGATGGCCGAGAATTCCCAGAGGGAAGCGTCCGGCGGCGACCTTTCCTTCACAAGAGGGATCCGTGCGCGAAGTCGATGTGTTGCCGTCCCCTTGTTAGTCGGCGTGACCTGGCGCCGTACTGTCTCATCTGTCAAAAGAAGTTCGCGAGACGCCGGTCATGTTCGGCGTCGCGCTGATTGAGCGCCTCGTAGGTCGTTCCGGAGCACAGGTCGTTGCCGGCCTTGAGCGCGAGGACGGAGGCCGTGGCGGCGTCGGGGGCGTAGTGGTGGGTGGCCCAGATATCGGCGACCGCGTCGACATCGCCGACGACCGCACCGTCGAAGCCCCAGGAAGGCACAACAGG
>JAJXYI010000617.1 GCA_021780625.1 bacterium
TGGCGCGAAGCGGAGCGCTGGATCTGATGAAGGCCGAGGGCGTGGATGTGATCAGCTACTTCCAGGTCGACAATCCCCTCGTGCGCTGCATCGACCCCGCCTTTGTCGGCTGGCACCTGCTTTCGAACTCCGAGATGTCGAGCAAGATGGTGCCCAAGGCCTACGCGGGCGAGAAGGTCGGGCACTTCTGCATCCAGCGTGGCCGGCTTGTGGTTGTGGAGTACTCGGACCTGCCGGTGGCGATGCAGCAGGAGGTCGATCCGTCGACGAAGGCGCTGCGGTATCTCGCCGGCAGCATTGCGATCCACGTGCTCGACCGCGAATTCGTGCGCCGGATGGCGTCGGGCTCCGATGCGGCGCTGCCGTTTCACCGGGCCGACAAGAAGATCCCCTGCGTCGACGCGGCGGGCAACGCGGTTCGTCCCGAGAAGCCCAATGGCGTGAAATTCGAGATGTTCGTCTTCGACGCGCTGCCGTTCGCACGCACTCCGGTGGTGATCGAGACGGGTCGCGCCGATGATTTTTCGCCCGTGAAGAACGCGGAGGGCATCGATTCGCCAAAAACCTGCCGCGAGGATCAGCTGCGTCAGTTTGCCCGTTGGTTCAAGGCCGTGGGCGCCCCGATCCAGGTGGATGCGACGGGACTGCCGACGATCAGCCTCGAGGTGTCGCCACTGTTTGGCGACGACGAGCGCTCGTTCACGGAGGCCTGGGCGAAGTTGAATCCCAAGCCGGAGCTTCGCGACGGCCTGCGCCTTTGATCGGGTGCGGACAGACCACCAAGGAATCGTAAATTTCATGAACACCCTAGAGACCATCACGAAGGCCGCGCAGTCGGGACAGCTCATGTCCAGCACCGCGGAAAACCTGGCCGCCTGGCTTCAGGCAGGGCTCCCGGCATGGGCAGTGTCGAGCATCGACGAACTCGTCGCGCAAGGCGCCTGGTCGGAGCTCAACGATCGCTTCTACCGCTACCTCGAGTTTGGCACCGGTGGCATGCGCGGACGCACGGTCGGTGTGGTCAGTACCCAGGCCGAGAAGGGCGCCGGCGGGCCCAACGGAGCCCCTGAGCATGCCGCGATCGGCTGCAACGTCCTCAACGACTTCACGCTCGTTCGCGCGACCCTCGGGCTCTTCCGGCATGTGAAGGGCTACCTCGACGCGGCCGGCACCTACGACGCCCCGAAACTCGTCATCGCGCACGACGTGCGGCACTTCTCCCGGCATTTCTGTGAGCTCGCCGCGTCCACCTGGACCCGGCTGGGCGGCGTGGCCTTTATCTTCGACGGCCCGCGCTCGACGCCCCAGCTCAGCTACAGCGTCCGCTGGCTCAAGGCCCACTGCGGCGTCGTCATCACCGCGAGCCACAATCCGCCGCACGACAACGGCTTCAAGGCCTACTTCTCCGATGGCGCCCAGGTGGTGGCGCCGCACGACAAGGGCATCGTCCAGCAGGTCAACGCAGTTCCGCTCGCGGACCTGCGGGCCTATCTCGACAAGGACATCTCTCGCGTCATTCTCCTCGGGGCGAAGGCGGACGAGGCGTATCACGCCGTCGCCTACAAGACGATGCTCGATCCCGAGCTCTGCCGCAGGGCCGGGGTGCGCGTCGCGTTCACGAACATCCACGGCACCGGCGCCGTCGCCAGCGTGCCGCTGCTGCGGAAGGCCGGCTGCGAGGTGCACGTGGTGGCCGAGCAGGAGGCCTTCGACGGACGCTTCCCGACCGTGAAGTCGCCCAACCCCGAGAACGCCGAGGCGCTGGCGATGGCCGTGAAGCTCGCCGAGACCAAGGGGCTCGACCTTGTTGTCGGCACGGATCCCGACTGCGACCGCATGGGCTGCGCCGTCCGCGACCGCGACGGCCGGATGGTCCTGCTCACCGGCAACCAGATCGGCTCGCTCATGGCGGAGTATCGCCTGAGCAAGTACAAGGAGATGGGCTGGATCCCGAAGGGCGGCTCGGACCGCGTCGCGATCGTGAAGACCTTCGTCACGACCCAGCTCCAGGACGCGATCGGCCGCAGCCACGGCGTGAAGGTCATCAACACCCTCACGGGTTTCAAGTGGATCTGTTCGAAGCAGCTCCGGTATGAGAACGCGCTCAAGTCGGCCATGCTCGCCGAGGGTATCGCGCTCGACTACGACGCGACGCCGTTCGAGACGCGCGCCCGGCTGCTCCAGGAAAAGAGCACGTTCTACGCCTTCGGCTGCGAGGAGAGCTACGGCTACCTCGGCAACGACTTCGTGCGCGACAAGGATGGCAACGCCGCGTGCCTGATGATGGCCGAGATCTGCGCCCACGTGAAAAACCTGGGCCAGACGGTGCCCGAGTACCTGGATTCGATCTACCTCAGGAACGGCTTCTACCAGGAGGGCGTGATCAACCTGTATTACGAGGGCGCGACCGGGGCTGCGAAGATCCGCCGCATCCTCGACACGTACCGCTCGTCGCCCCCGAAGGCCTTCGGCGAGGTCGCGGTGACGAAGTTCACGGATTTCGGTGTCGAGGTCGTGAACGATCCCGACGGTGAGCAGATCCCGAAGCAGGACCTGTATTTCGTCACCCTGTCCAACGGCATGAGTTTCGCCGCCCGCGGTTCGGGCACGGAGCCGAAGATGAAGTTCTACATCTTCGCGCGGGCGGACGTGAAGAGCGCGTCCGAGCTGGCCGCGGTGAAGGCTGCGGTGAAAGTCGATCTCGATCGGATGAAGGCTCTGATCGAGGCCGACGCGAAGGCCCGCGCGGAGGGCTGAGACCCTATCCATTCCAACAAAAAGCCCGGCCTTGGTGGCCGGGCTTTTTTGCGCGGTGCGCGCTCAGAGGAGCAGCAGCGCCGGGGATTCGATCAGACGTTTGAGGGCGCCCAGGTACTGGGCCCCGATGGCGCCGTCCACGACCCGGTGGTCGCAGGAGAGCGTCAGCGACATGCGCTGGCCGACGACGATGGCCCCGTCCTTGACCACGGGCTTCTCGACCGTGGTGCCGACGGCCAGGATGGCTGCGTTGGGCGGGTTGATGATGGCGTTGAAGCGCGTGATGCCCATCATGCCCAGATTGGATACGCAGAAGGTGCCGCCCGTGAACTGCGCGGGCTGGAGCTTCTTGTCCTTGGCGAGTTTCGCGAGCTGCTTGGCCTCGGTGCTGATCTGGAACAGCGATTTCGCGTGGGCGTCACGGATGACCGGAGTGATGAGACCGTCCTCGATCGCGACGGCCATCGAGACATGGGCGCCGCCGTGGTAGCGGATCTGGGTGCCTTCCCAGGACGCGTTGACCGCGGGGACTTGCCGAAGCGCCTCGGCGGAGGCCTTCAGGATGAAATCGTTGACGGAGAGCTTCACGCCTTCGCCTTCGAGGGCGGTGTTGAGCTGCTTGCGCAGATCGACCACCGGACCGGCGTCCACCTCGATCTCGAGGTAGAAGTGGGGCAGCTGGGTCTTCGACTCGACGAGGCGGCGTGCGATGGTGCCGCGCATGTTGGAGACCGGAGCGACGCGCTCGAGCTGGATGGGCCCGCGG